>NZ_JAAHGU010000019.1:0-77238 GCF_010692685.1 Okeania sp. SIO2F5
GGTATGGATGATTCAAAGGTAGGGGTCAATGACAGTCCCTCAACTGATGAGAAGTAAAAACAGGTGGATTTATCCCCTGTTTTAACTACCGTCAGAATCCACGCGGATTTATCCCGTGGAGTGTCAATTGATTATTGTTCCTGTAAAACTTAAATAAAATCAGGTATCTAATTTTGCTTATTGCCAAATTGGTGGGAATTATCGAATAAAACATGTGTCATATTTGAGAATATTTAAAAGTGTCAAATATGGCAAAACATAATCAATCTAAAAAAGATAAAAATGGTAATTATTTGCCTAATAACTCGGCATATCGGCAATGCGATCGCCTAAAGGTGTGCTTAACTTATTAGTATCTGGATAAAACCCAGAATATGAAGCGAAGAGTTATCATCAACTGTGTTTAATTCCAAACGACAGAAAGCAAAATCATATTTTTGGCTGTCGCCTACATGTTTGCGCAGCATGACCTAGGAAAAAGCACAGCAATGAGTAGCAAAGTTTGGTAATTTTAAGGTGTAACCTAAGCGCATCGCCGGGAAAATTTCAAATATCTACCTTATCTTAATATTTACTAGGCCTTACTACAACTATATAGCTTCAACTTCCTAATCATTTCCACTAATACTTCTGTTTTAGTTTTTTCGCTATGACGACATTTTTGATTATACCTTTTAAAAGTAAGATTCTGTTAAGCAGATGGTCAGTACTTTGTTTGATGGGGGTTTAATTCTAGTTATTATCTAGTATATGTATTGCAGAAGGAAGGACTGAAGTTGGAAAAATCTTGTGTTGTCTGAGTTTTAAGTTTTTCATATGTCCACAACCTTTCCTTCCACTGCTATACATACAACATACTTTTATTTTTACCAACATTAATCATAGCATAATGTAACTATTTATATTTGTCTCAAATTAGCAAAAATTTAAGTGTTTAATATGGCCTTTAGGTGGCCTTTTGATCATTTCGTAATACTTTTACTATATTTTGTTGACTCTAAAGAATTGAATCAGTGAAAATTTATAGGTGTATGAGAGATACCCAAGGGAAGTCAATCCGTGTCTACAGACTCCTTATAAAAGTGCAAAGTTAAAAATATTAACCGATCGCTGAAGGTCGTCAATATATCTTGATTGCGCCTTTTCAATACTTCAATAACTAATATGTATCCTAACTTCTGAAAAGGGGGTATATGAGAAATTCATAGTGCAAAAAAATGTTTAAGTGGCTATCACTCCTAGAATTTACATCATAAATATTAATTTAACTTAATTTGTTTAGAGGTCTGATAACTTAACATTCCTGAGAGGTTCATTAGCTTTTGAATTTTGTAATTTAATTAGTAAAATATAGCAAGGCTTTGATCGTTTATAAATTTTTAGCAATCCTATTTAAGTTGTAATATTTTGGTAACAGTTAGGGAGCAGTCATCAGGAGTCATAATTGTAAAGGTTTTCAGTTCCAATTAACTATTATAAAAATTGTCACAACCAATGCGCGGATTGCTATATATAAGGCGACTGTCAAAAACATTGTCCACAAAGTAAATATACTTAGATTTAGTAGTGTAGAATAATTTATATATATGATCATAGATGTCAATCAACTATAACTATAAACGATGGTGTTTTTTCAGCGACTTATTTTAATATTATTAATCAATTTCTTGATTAATAATATTAATTTTATGATAAAATTAACGTAGTTTTACTGTTTAAATATTTATGATCATTATCTAGTTTATTTGATCATATGAAACAAAAAAACTACTGATTTTAATGCAATCAATACAATAAAACATTTTGAAAATGTATTAAATAATGATTTTCTGTTCAAATATTAAGAATCATAATATAATATGATTAACGGAGAAAATATTAAAATAATTTTATTGTATTGTCATTTTCTTGAGAGGAAAAACTAATCTAGAAAGTTAAGCAGATGGCCACAAATGATGTTGTCAAATATTCATAACTCGAATGGTGATCGAGTTTTCATATTGAACCTTTAAGATTCATGTCTGCAAACAACAAAATAATCAAATTAGCACAAGAAATAGACATCCTTAGTCAAAGAATGGCAACCGGCAACCTATTATTAAATAGCCATGCAAAACAAGGAAACATTTATATATTTTATGGTAGATTACTCTATACTACTGGTAACTTTCATAGAGTGAGACGTTGGCAACGAGGGATAGAATTGCACTGTCCTAAATGGAAACCCATAACTTTACAACTATCAGATCAAGAAAAACCTTGGGAATATATTCTACTATATGATGGAATAACAAGAGATGAAATTACTCTTTATCAGGCTAAAAAAGTCATTCGTACTGTCACATTAGAAATATTATTTTCCCTGAGTCTTTACGTAGATCTAACATGCCAGTGGGAGCAAAGTCCAGATAAGAAATCAGAATTATCTTTAGGTTTAGCTCTATGCTATAGAGAACTAGAAGAAATTTTTAGTAAAGTTAATAAAATGCAAAATTTATGGCAAAAAGCAGGTTTCAATAGTCTTAACCCCAATCTTGTTCCTGTCATGACAAAAACTGTTAAACCAGAAGCTTTATCTGGTTGGGGTAAATACTTACATGGGGACCTAACTATATGGGATATTGCCTATCAACTAAGAAAATCAGTATTAGCTGTAACTAAAACTTTATTTCCTTTAGTCAAAAAAGGATTAGTTCAATTAAAAACAGTACCAGACTTATCAACATCACCTATAAAATCATCTTTAACAACAGCTAATTCTCAGAAAAGTACAGACAAAACTACATCCAAAAAACAATCATTAATTGCTTGTATTGATGATAGCCCAGTAGTGACTGAAACATTAAAGAAAATTGTGCAACCTGCTGGTTATAGGTTTATCAGTATACAAGATCCAATTAAAGGATTTGTTAAAATAGCTGAATATAAACCAGATTTAATTTTTCTTGACCTAGAAATGCCTCATGCAAATGGTTATACTGTCTATCAATTTTTACGCAAAGCACCAGCATTTGAAAAAATACCAGTCATTATTTTTACCCATCGAAATAATGTGATAGATCGCAGTCGGGCTAAATTAATAGGAGCAGCCGACTTTTTGAGTAAGCCTCCTAAACCGGAAGAAATCTTAAAAATGATCCAAAAACATTTGCCTCACACTTAATTAAAAATTCAACTGGCAAACAAAAAATTTATTAATATAAGTAAAATTTTGGACAAACATTAAATAACAATTAGAAAGTTATGAAAGCAAGTATATTAATTGTAGAAGATAACCCAACTGAAGCTAGTATTTTGACTGAATGTCTACAAAAGTCAGGATTTGATGCATTGAGCGTAACCACAGCAGAAGCAGCTAAAGCTTTGCTGAATCAAAAAACTTTTGACGCAATTTTAACAGACGTGGTATTACCTGGTCAAAGTGGTTATGGACTGTGTAGGGAACTAAAAAGTCAAGAAAATACAGCTCATATACCAATTGTTATTTGTTCTAATAAATCAGGGAAAATAGATCAAAAATGGGGTATGAAGCAAGGTGCATCTGCTTATGTGACAAAACCAATTAATCGAGAAGAAGTTGTAGCAACATTAAGACGATTAGTTGTTTAATATCATGTTCCCCCGGAGGGGGAGCTACGCTAACGGTTGAATACTTATAAATAACTGTTGTGAGTCCTCAGGAGTCAACCCACCCCTTGCCCCTCCTAGGAGGGGAAGTCACCGAGTCAGGAGGGAAGAAAGGAGAAAAAGAGGAAATATTGGTATTGGGGGTATTGATAATTTCAGTATTTGTTTGGTACTGTCGGTATTGTCAGTCCTTAAATTTTATTTATAACTGACCCGTCCGCAATTCGTAGCTTTCCCAGAGGGGGAACATGATATAACATAGTTGTTTAACAAACATAAATTTTTATGACTAAAGTCTTCACTTAAAGTCAATGCAAAAACAACAATTATTCCGTAGCATACAATATTTATGTATAGAAATTGATCGGACTTTACAAACTATACTATCTACTGATGACCTAGATGAAGTTATTACCTTAGACTACGGAAAAGTCTTACAAATACCAGGTATGCCAACTGTAGTTGCAGGAGTTTTTCAGTGGCATGGCGAGATTATATGGTTAATTGATATTGCTTATTTGATGGGATTTAATCCTTTACTATCTACTGGATACAATCAGGAAAAACTTCGGGTAGTAAAAGTAAAATATAAAGATAACTATCTAGGTATTTTAGTACAAAAAGTAGGTGAGTTGATAAATATTGAGACTAAAAATATTACCCTGTTGAAACAAAAAAAAGTTAATTCTCCTGTAGCAAAATTTATCAAGGGAACTTGTACAAACTCAGAGGGAGAAAAAATGATGATTGTAGATATTGAAAAAATTATTCAAGATTTAGAAAAAGCAAAGAAATAAAAATCAGACAAAAAAATTAGCAAGAGCCGTTAACTAATTAGTAATTATTGAGAATTAATACAACTAAAATTATGGCACAGACAAATTTTAGAAAAACCAACCAATCAGAAAATAGAACGCAAAATATGAGCCAAAATTTCCACAACAAATCTGATAAAAAAACTGTAAATACTCAAGGAAATAATGAATCATTAGCAATTGTTCCAGTAGAAGTGTGGCAACCGGATACTAATCAAAAATCATTAGGAATCAAAGCAAAAACTAATGCTTTAACAGAAGATTTAGCCGCCTTACGATCTAATATAGATTTCCGAATTAATCAACTTCAACTATTAATAGAAAAAGAAGGAGCAGCAGCCGAACGAGTAGAATTATTAAACGAAATTACTTCCCATATTCGGGAATCTCTCAACTTAAAAGACATCTTTAAAACAGTAGTAGAAGATGTCAGAGCTGCCCTAGAAACAGATAGAGTAGTAGTTTATCAATTTGACAAAAACTGGAAAGGTACAGTTATTGCAGAATCAGTTAATAGTGACTGGCCACAAGCTATAGGGGCAGAAATTACCGACCCCTGCTTTGCAGACCGTTATGTAGAGTTTTATCAAAAAGGCCGGGTGAAAGCGACTGCTGATATCTACGAAGCAGGATTAACAGAATGTCACATCAGTCAACTAGAACCTTTTGCTGTTAGAGCTAACTTAGTCGCTTCCATTCTTGCCAACGGAAAATTATTCGGCTTATTAATTGCCCATCATTGTTCTGAAGCAAGACAATGGGTAGAATCAGAAATAGAATTTTTTCAGCAACTCGCTACTCAGCTAGGCTATGCTGTAGACCAAGCTCTACTACTAACAAAACAAAAAACAGCTACCGAACAAGCTCAAAAACTTAATTACATCAATGTCCAGATTCGTCAATCTCCAAATGTTCAAGAAATTCTCACTATTTCAGTTGAAGAAACTCGCGAAGCTCTTGATTGTGACAGAGTAATAATATACGAATTTGATACCCAGTGGAAAGGCAAAATTATTGCAGAATCAGTTAATAGTAACTGGCCACAGGCTATAGGGGCAGAAATAGCTGATCCTTGCTTTGCCGATCGCTACGTTCAACCCTATCAAAGGGGACGGGTTAAAGCCACAGAAAATATTTACGAAGCTGGGCTAACAGAGTGCCATATTAATCAGCTTAAGCCCTTTGAAGTAAAAGCTAACTTAGTTGCTCCCGTAGTAGTAGAAAAAAAACTCATAGGTCTATTAATTGCCCATCAATGCACAGGGCCTAGAGACTGGACAGAATTAGAAATTGACTTAATTCGTAAGGTGGCTGTTCAAGTGGGTTATGCTCTAGAACAAGCATACCTATTGCAAAAACAACAAGCTGCTGCCAAGCAAGCTCGATTTTTAAACGAAATTGGCATCAAACTCCGGAGTTCCCAGAATGCCGAAGATATTTTTGATCTTATTGTAGAAGAAGCCCGCGGTACATTAGAAGCCGATCGCGTCATACTTTATCAATTTGATGCTGACTGGAATGGTAAAGTAGTAGCCGAGTCAGTAGATCGAGCTTGGCCTCAAGCTTTTGGTAAAAAAATATCTGAGCCTTGCTTTAAAAAAAATTATCTCAAATCATATCTGCGAGGACGAATTAGCACAATAGAGAATATTGATGAAGCAGGATTAGGAGAATGTCATATCCAACTTTTAAAACCTTTTGCCGTTAAAGCTAATATTGTTGCTCCCATCATCGCCGAACAAAAACTCCACGGTTTGCTAATCGTACATCAATGTTCTGCACCTCGTAAGTGGCAAGAATCAGAAATTGACTTTACTAAACAACTAGCCACCCAGGTAGGTTTTGCCCTTGACCAAGTAACATTATTACAACAGCAACAAGCCGCTACAAAACAAGCTATTGCCCTCAATCAAATCAGCTCCAATATTCGTAAATCTCTTAACCCTCAAGACATCTTGAACACTACAGTCGAGGATCTGCAAGAAGCTATTCAAGCAGACCGAGTTATGGTCTATAAATTCGATCCTCAGTGGAAAGGTACAATAATAGCAGAATCAGTAACAGTCGGATTTCCAGAAGCATTAGGAGCTGAAATTGTAGACCCATGCTTTGCTCAAGGTTATATTAAGCCATATCTGAAAGGGAGAGTTAAACCAACCAATGATATCCGTGAAGCTGGATTAACAGAATGCCATATTAAACAATTAGAACAGTTCAATGTGAAGGCAAATTTAGTAGCTCCCATTATCACAGATAAAAATTTATATGGTTTATTAATCGCCCACCAATGTTCTGCCCCTCGCTACTGGGGAGCATTAGAAATTGACTTAATTAAGCAATTAGCTATTCAAGTTGGTTACGCATTAGACCAAGCATTATTGCTACAGCAACAACAAGCAGTGACTCAACAAGCGCGGTTACTCAGTGAAATTAGCTCCCGTATCCGGGAATCTCTAGAATTGGAAAAAATTTTCCAAACTACTGTAGAAGAATCACTGGTACTGATGAAAGCTGACCGTATTGTCATATATCGTTTCGATGAAAACTGGGAAGGTAAAATTATTTATGAGTCAGTCAAACCTAATTGCTCAAAGATTGCAGAGATGGAAACAGAAATTCCCTGTTTCCCTGCTGAGTATGTAGAACCCTATCGTCAAGGTCGAGTACAAGTCACGGAAGATATTAACAAGGCAAATTTAACAGACTGTCACCGAGAACAGTTGGAAAAATGGCAGGTGAAAGCAAATGTGGTAGTGCCAATTTTAGTAGGTCAAAAACTTTATGGTTTATTAGGCGCTCATCAATGTTCTGATACAAGACAATGGCAAGATTCAGAGGTCCAAGTTTTCAAACAACTGGCTTTACAAGTGGGTTCTACCCTGGAACAAGCTCTCCTATTAGAACAGGTAATCCAGGCTCGGAAAACAGCAGAAACTATCTCTCAGGAGCAACAAAAGGGTAAAGAATTATTAGAAAATCAAATAGAAACTTTTTTGACAGAAATAGAAAATTCTTTTGAGGGGGACTTGACAGTACGAGCTAATGTAACAGTAGGTGTAATGGGTACTGTGGCTGACTTTTTTAATGCCACGATTGAAAACTTACAGCAGTTGGTACTACAGGTGAAGTCAGCAACAAATATTGTGAGTTCCACAACTGAAGGTAACAATGCTGAAATTGAAAAATTGTCTGGTGAAGCTCATCGTCAAGCAGAAGCTATTACTAATGCTCTTGGACAAATTCAGGTAATGACAAATGCGGTTAAAGCAGTAGCTGCTAATGCTCAACAGGCAGAAGCTAAGGTGCAGCAAGCAAATCAGATTCTGCAAACTAGTGATGCTGCAATGAACCGTAGTGTGGAGGGAATTGTGGTAATTCAAAAAACAGTGGAGGCAACCGCTAGGAAGGTGAAAAATTTAGGGGAAACTTCTAAGAAAATTTCACGGGTGCTGAATTTGATTAATGATTTGGCAAATCAAACAAATATTTTGGCGTTGAATGCTTCGGTAGAGGCAACCAGAGCGGGGCAAGATGACCAAGGATTTGCTACAGTTGCTAGTGAAGTACGTTCTCTTGCGGAACAGTCAGCTAGTGCTACTCAAGAAATAGAGCAAATTGTTGAAGAAATGCAATCTGATACTAGCAAAGTTGTCAAGGCAATGATAGTAGGTCGCAAGCGGGTAATGGTAGGAACTCAGTTAGTTAAAGGAGCGCGAAAAACTCTGACTGATTTATTGGATGTGAGTGCACAGATCAGTGAGTTGGTAGAGGAGATTACTTTGTCTGCGACTACTCAAGCTAATACTTCTAGCAAACTGTCAAAAACAATGCAAGAAGTGGCAAACATCGCTAATCAAACTTCTGAACAATCTATGAATGTTGCAGAGTCTTTTTCTAAGTTACTAGAGGTAGCAGGAGATTTAGAAAAGAGTGTGGCGGAGTTTAAGGTAAATTAAATAGTGTTTTCGTTTGTCATGCTTTGCAAACAGCATTCAGCGCTCCCCAAGAAACTTTGGATGTAGTTCTAAAATGGTCTTATACCACATTATGCACTTCAAAATGTATAGCGCTGTGCGCAGGCAACAGCTCCGGAAGGCAACAGCTCCGGAAGGGGGATTGAAGAAGGAGACAGGAGACAGGAGACAGGAGGAGAATTACATGGGGATAGTCTTCGACAAGTCGCTCCGCGTCTACGCTCCCCCAAGTAATGCGTGAACACCCCCGTTGACGGTGGGGTATTAAACCCACAAAGAAAATGATAAAAAGCTGTTTGCGCAAGCATTCGGTAGGAATCAGATAAAACTTTTAGCTATTGGACACCTCCTGTAATTTGTAAATATGCCAGCGCACATTGCTATAGTATAAAAAATCAGGAGTCAGAACTCACAACTCAGGAGTCAGGAGAAAATAATGGTCGGTAATCAGAGAAAGAAATTAAGTACAAATACTTAGCAGTTTCCTGGTAAACGGCGCGATGGTGCTCCGCATCGTCCGGAGCACCATCGCGAAGGCTAATTAACTTAATTTACAGAGTATAAATACTTAGGGGATAGGAAATTTTGTGCTACTTTGTATATTACAAATTGACGTGCCGAATGTGGGTTTTATAGATACAGAAGTTCCCTACTCCCTAAAACCATCAATATAGCAGTCGAAGCAAAGGGCGTGGACATATCAAAAGCTTAAAAGTCAGACAACGCCAGATTTTTCGGTCTTTCGGTTCTTTATTCTGCTATATATGTACTTCCAGAGGGTAGGAAACTGCTGTATTTAAGATTAATATCAAAAACTTAATGTGGCGTTGCTGACTGGTGGGTATGATTTGATAATTTTGTATTTGGGATTTTTTATTTTGGATGGTTTGAACTACTTGTTAATATTAACTTTTCCCAGATCCCAGATCCCAGATCCCAGATCCGGTGTTCCCTGTTCCCTGTTCCCTATAAACCTACTTTCATACCTTAATTCAGCAATGCCCTTAATGTTTGCCCACTGTGATACTTTCAATTTTCTTCCCTGTTGCCTGTTCCCTATGGATTTAGATTTTATAAATAATGATAGAAATTGACGATCAAGCCTACAAATTTTTTGTAGAAGAAGCTACAGAATTACTACAGACTCTTGAACAAGGATTAATACATATCTCTCAAGAGCATGAGATCCAAAAACTACATCAACTAATGCGGGCAGCTCACTCAATTAAAGGTGGTGCTGCTTGTATTGGTTTAATGGGAATTCAAACAATTGCTCACGACTTAGAAAATAGTATTAGAGCGCTTTATCAAGAAAATACTGTTTTTGACCTAGAGTTAGAAAATCTACTGCTACAAGCTTTTGACTGTTTGCGATCGCCTACTGTTAAACAAATTGAAACAGGTAACTATGACCAAGAGAATTCTATTATTAAGGCCAAACAAGTTTTTGAGCAGATAGAAAAGAAACTTGGACATTCTTTAGAAGAAGCAGCAGAATTTCCCGAAGTATCGATGGAAGAGGGTGATATGACTAAATTTCTGTTTACAGAAGAAATACCCTCTGGTTTGCATCGTTGGGAAAATTTATTGGCTGGAAAGAATAGCACTGACAGTGGTTTATCCATTCAAGATGAACTGAAGAGACAAGCTGAAGTATTTGCAACTTTAGGGACAATGCTAAATTTGCCTGGGTTTACTTCTATTGCTGAAACTACGATCAAAGCTTTGGAAGTAAATCCAAAATACATAAAAAAAATTGGTACACTAGCTCTAGCAGATTTTTGGGCAGGGCAAAAAGCAGTATTGGCAGGCGATCGCACTCAAGGAGGGAATCTAAATGCCACATTGGTCAAACTAACAAAACCACTAAAATCTTCAGAGGAAGAAACAACTGCTAAGAGAAAACAAGTTAATCAACCAACTCAAGCAGTAAAAGCTGTTGTCTCTCAAAAATCTGAAGTTACAGTGGAATCTGAAGTTGCAGTGGAAACAGAAAATGTCAAAACATCTAATAGTGCGACCGCATCAGTAAATATTTCTCAAAAACAAGTTTCTGCACCGGGAGTTACTAATCAAAAGGAACAAATTCAGCAAAAGCAAATTACTTCTACATCCTCATCTTCTTTGGGTATCAGGATAGATATCAAACGTCTGGAAATGCTGAATAATTTGCTGGGAGAATTAGCTACTCAAGATAATAGTTTTATTCTCCAAAATCAACTATCTCAAGCTGCAATAGGAACTTTAGAAAAAGGGTGGCAAAAATGTTATCAGTTAATGATGAAACTTCAAGATATGAAGACTTTTTCAGAACAACTAAATAAATCCCCCAATTCTCAGAATAATCAACTAGCATATCTGGTAAATATACTGCCAAATCTATTAGAAGAAATTGCTCAAGTAGGCGAAGCTGTGAATGACATTAAACTACTACATCAGCAAAGTCAACAAGTTGTCAAAAAAAGACAACAAACCTTACAGCAAATACAAAATAATCTCACAAAAACTCGAATGTTACCTGTGGAATCATTATTGAATCGATTTCCTAGAATGATTAGAGATTTATCAGTACAAAAGCAAAAACAGGTCAAACTCGAATTAGTGGGGATGAATACTCTAATTGATAAAGTAGTTTTAGAGAAATTATACGATCCTATGGTTCATATAGTCAGAAATGCTTTCGATCATGGTATCGAACCCCCAGAAATCAGACAAAGTAATGGTAAATCAAAAGAAGGAAAAATCACTATTAAGTCTTATTATCAAGGGAATTATACTTACATAGAAATTCGAGATGATGGTCGGGGTATAGATGTTAATAAAATTCGGAATCTAGCTATACAAAAAAAAATTTTTTCTGTCACTGAAGCTGCTAAATTATCCACTAAACAATTATACAAATTATTATTTTATCCTGATTTTTCAACTACAAAAAAAGTGAGCGATTTATCAGGAAGAGGGATGGGATTAGAATCAGTTTACAGTCAAATAGAATCATTGAAAGGAAATATTACTATTCAATCCCAACTTGGTCAAGGGACAAAATTTATTCTGAGACTGCCATGGACTTTAACAATTACAAAATTATTGGTTTTTCGCATGGAGGGAAATTTCTTTGCAATTCCTTTAGATATTTTAGCAGCCATTATATATGTTGACCCTAGCGAAATTAAAGTCGAGCGCAGGGAAAAAGTATATTATTGGAAAGGCAAAAAGGTATCTATAGCACCATCAATCTTGTTGGATTATAATTATCCCATAGTTTCAGGAAGTATTCAACAAGAATCAGTGGAATTTTCTTGGAAAAATTCTTATACAAAAAACTCTCAAGGGAAAGTGATGTTGTTATTGATATCTGAAGATTCAGATACAATTGCCATCAAAATTGAACAAATATTAATGGAGCAAAATTTGACCATTAAACCTTTTAGCAAAATTTTAAAAGCACCATCATATTTATATGGTTGTACAATTTTAGGAGATGGGAGCTTAGTACCAGTTATTGATGGTATTCAATTATTAGAAAAAATATTACACACAGAACAATTAGATGCTAAAAATTTACTAAAAAATACTTCTAAATTTAAACAGTCTATTCTTTCTAAACTACCAACTATTCTAGTAATTGATGATTCTTTAACTACTCGCCAAGCTATTTCCAGTACTTTACAAAAAGCAGGATATGATATTGTTCAAGCTAAAGATGGATGGCAAGGGTTAGTAAAACTACAGCAAAATACTCAAATTCAAGCTGTTATTTGTGATGTAGAAATGCCACAAATGAATGGTTTTGAATTCCTCAGTCGTTGTCGTAAACAATATCCTATAGCACAAATGCCAGTATTAATGTTAACATCTCGTAGTAGTCAGCCCTATCGTACATTAGCTAAACAATTAGGTGCAAATGACTATTTAAGTAAGCCTTATTTAGACCAAGAATTAATTAATAGGTTACAAAGCTGCTTACAGGTTTAATTAAAAGGGAATAGGGGATAGGTATGGAGGGAAAGCAGCATTAAATCTCACATTCCGCACGTCAACTTGTAACATCATGTGAACTTTTTCATCACTTTGGGGCTAATATTCATCATCAGTCCCATCAATAATAACCGTTCCAGCTAATCTTCTTTCCATTGGAAAATTTTTCTGGCTTTTCTTCAGATAGCCTAGAAGATGATTACAACTCTATAATAGGAGAACTTGATGCCGATAAAACAGAGAATCAGCTAAAAGAAAAGGAGAAATTTACTGAATATTCTAGAGTAGATAATTTTTCTGACTTTTGAACTCAGTGAAACAGTATAACAGAGTCCAGTAGGGTGCGTTAATGAAATGTAACGCACCATCTAGATATAAAGCTGATAGCTGATAGCTGACTGCTGAATGCTTACTTCCCTACTATATTATTCTTCACTCATAATTTTAGGAACTTTAAAAAAGTCTCCATCTTGCTCTGGAGCGCAAGAGAGAATTTCTTCTCTATTTGGAAACTTTTCTAAATCATCATGACGAGTGATATTACTAACATCAATTGCCCTAGTAGTAGGAGGTACTTTCTCTGTATCTAATTCACTCAACTGCTCGAAATAATCCAAAATACTACTTAACTGAGTCGTAAATTTTTCTTCTTCTTCTGGGTTAAGTTTTAATCTAGCTAAATGTGCAACTTTACGGACTTGTTCGCTGTCAATCATTAGTAATTTTTTCCTCTTTTCAAAACTCTAAAATTAACTACATTTAGAAAAATACATCTTTAGTCGATCGCCCAGTAACTTTCAACCAGTTTTGAGCTTCAATATAATTATTAGGAGCTAAACTTATTGCTTGTTGCCAATATTCAGCCGCTTTATCAAACCAACCATCTGCTTCTTCTGACGAACCTTTTTCTTTCGCCTGTTCTCCTCTGTAGTGAAAAATTACAGCAATATTATTTAAAGCTTGAGGCATTCTCGGATTATTTTCTAAAGCTTGGTGATAGTATTCTATTGCTTGATCGTGTTCGCCATTACTAGCATGAATTAAACCTATATTATAAAGAATATAACTCCGGTCATTAGGGTCATTTTCTAATTTCAAAGCTTCATCATAATTGTCTAATGCCTCAGCATATTCACCATCACCCTGTGCCGACATTCCATCACGATAATAAGCAAAAGCCTCTTTAGCTTGATTATTTGTTGGTAGCAGCTTCAAAATCAAATCTGCCATGACCGTAAATGATTTGTCAATGAAATTATCATTACGTTGAGTTCTGGGCATATTACAACTCTATATTAATTATTGAGTACATAATATAGAGTAGAACAATTCTGGGTAAGTTGCACATACTTTGTTCACAAAAGTTATCGGCCCAAAATATTATATGGCTAATTTTTTATTGATATTTTAATTATTTTTAGGCAAGAAAAGTGAACTGTTATTTTTATTCTAAAGTAGAACAATTTGGAGCTATTTTTCTTATTAAGTTCATTATTGTAGGGTGCGCCATTACGGCTAAAATATCAGCTGTGAAAGGTATTTAACAATCCGTTGTAACGCACCATTTTAGATTTGTCAGTCTAGTACATAAAGTTAGCAGCAGTTTTCCGGATTAAGAATTATTGATCGGAAGGTTTTAGTAAAATAGGCTTTGGTTTTGCAGAAGGTTTAGGAATATCTGAAATATCGCAATTCTCAACTAATTTACTAATGATTAAAACTTGCTCATTTGTTAAACATTTAGGATATTGCTGTAACATCTGTGTTAGTTCTTGAAAACCTTGCAATACAGGAACAGAACAATTAGTTATGCCAATCCATTTTGCCACAGGAAAAACAACAGGAGCAAATATAAAATTTTCAGGGAAACCAGAAACTTGAGGCATAATCAAATTTTCAAACATTTTTTTGTGATATATACTTTGAGAAGTAGGGCTATTTTCTAATGGAAACCACTTTGCTCCTTCTCGTCTTTTCCATTTATCTTGATTAGCAGAAAATGAACCTTTCCAAGTTTTTACTTCTACTAAAAAAGCACCTGCATTGCCAATAATTAAAAGATCGATTTCTGTAAAGTTTCTATATTTTGTGGAAATTAAAGCATTTTTAAACATTACCCAATTGTCAGGTAGTGACATGAGTAATAATGATAAAAAAGTCTCGCCTAAGTTGCCATTTATTTGGTTTCTAAATTGTTTAAACTGAAAAAAACCAGCGCCAATTTATCCAAAGAAACCACCCCTAAATCTTGTTTCACTTCTTGTCTATTGTCATAAATTTTTTCCTGAATTTTTGCTTAAAAAGCTTGTTGTAGTGATGGAGATTGTTTTAAAATTCTCATGATTTTTATTTATGGCTTGCTGATTAAATCTAAAACCATTGACATATAAAAAAAAGTGCCTTTTTGAGGTCGAAAAAAGTGCCTGGTTTTTAGTCTAAAACGCTCAAAAAGTTAGTATTTTAGGCTCATAGTTGGGCAGAAAAATCCCAAATTGACAAAACTTAGCTTCTACCTCCTCCCTCCTGTCTTCCCCTCCCAGGAGGGGAGGGGTTAGGGGTGGGTTGTCTCCTGTCTCCTGTCTCCTGTCTCCTGTCTCCTGTCTCCTGTCTCCTGTCTCCTGTCTCCTGACTCCTAATTAAATTTTAGACACAGCATCACAGTTAGCCAAATACCACCGCCACGGTAACTCAGTCCCTTTCCTAATGCCAATACGAGTTTTTTGTACTATTTGCAAATCTTCCTGAAGTTGCCTCGTGGGATGTTCCAACCACATAGGTCTCCCCACTCCCAAAGGTGAACCATTCAAACTAAGGTCAATATCAAGTAAACGACAAAGCTTACCTGGGCCAGCAGCAAGACGAGAAATTTTAGGTTTTGATTTTTGTTTTGGTATATATTCCCACAACCAATCTGGCACAGACTCCAATTGTAAAGCTCGAATTAAGACAACACTAGGAACCCCATCTGCATCTGTCACAATATTTAAACAGTGGTACATTCCGTAAATGAGATAAACGTAGCTCATCCCTGGGGGGCCAAACATCACAGCATTTCGTGGGGTACGACTGCGATAAGCGTGACAAGCAGGGTCTCCTGGTGCATAAGCTTCGGTTTCTACGATGGTGCTACGGATAATTTGGTCATTGGACATCCGTCGCACTAAAGTACAACCTACTAAATCTGGGGCAACTTCGGGAGATGGGCGTTCTAGCCAAGTATTGTTTATAATTTCATTTGTTTGAATTAAATTCATATTAAGGAGCTTGTAATTATGGATGTCAAATTAATTTTAATTGGATTAACTGTGTTGTTTAGTATTGGTTGTCTATTCTTTGGCACTAAGAATGGATTTTATGATACTGATGATTATCATGGAAATGGTTGTGCCCACTAAGTAGGCGATCGCGGTAGCGATAATGCGACTTATCGCTCAAATATTTTACTTTTTTGATTTTTGATAATTTATTTCTTGGGCAGAATAGTAGTCTGTCCAGGAATTTGTATGAATTAAAATTAAATTAACTATGATTAAGTAAGCTTTTTAACAATTAACAATTAATCATTAATCATTACCTCTCCTGAAAACTGATAGGATCGGCGAAAATGATTTTTTTTTATTTATTCTTCAAAAAAGAGGCTTGAAATCTTAATTATTCGGTAAATTAATCAAAATAAATGAACTAGGAATTAAATAATCTGCTCGAATATATCCATGGATTATGTAGAAAATCTAAATGATTTATGAAGAAGCATCATATTTTTTTAAATCAGGAAGATTGAATAGTTTTAAGTTAATAAATAATTCAAATAAACCTTTAACAATTTTGAAACTCTTACCAATATAATATAATTTTCTTAGCAAAGTTTTGAGTTGTAACCAAATCACTTCAAGTAGATTTTATTGAGGTGCGTAGGGAGAAAATTTACAACAATAAACTTTTCATTTTTCTTGATAAATTGCCTGATTTTATTGATTTTTTCTCCTCTATAATAACTTGCTCCATCCTATGTCAATCAAGTTATTGCTTTTAGATTTCTAGTTTGTTAACTTTTCACCAACTCTACTTTCCATTTTTTATTATCTACTCGATCGAAAATTAAAATAAATTCTCCACTTATGAAGATTTAATGCTCCATAATTATGCTCTATAAAATCAGTTTTACTACTTATATTTAATCTTTCAATTTAAAGGAATAATCTTGAGCTTGATGCTCAATATAAGCTTAACTTGATCTCACTATTTTCATCATTTTTGTCTACTTTTTTTAATTTCAATTAAACCAAGCATGAAAAAAGAATGCTACAAAAAAAGGCTGAAAATCATGCCTAAAAAGAACTTATCCAATCCTATAATAGACTTGTCGCTTTATAAGGTAAAGTATAGAACCCCTAAACGGATCTATTTAAAAATAGAGAAGGAGATGGGGAGATGGGGAGATGGGGAGATAAGAGTATTTTTCTACCTGCAAGGGAAGCTACCAGGTTTGCTATTGGGCGACGCGGGGTCTCATCCGCTTTTTCCCCATTCTCGTTCCTGAATTTCCACAACTTCCTCAGGCTGAGGACGGAAGTCAAAAGCACATACCGCCTCCAAAGATACGCTCAGGGGTTCTATAGAGTTAGAAGGAATTTGTCAACATCAAGCCGACCCACGAAAAAACCTCGATCTCAGGAATTAACTGACCAACAAAAACATCTCAATCAAGAAAAAAGTAGCGACCGCGTCAAAAGTGAACAGACAATATCTGGGGTAAACAGATATAATGCAGCTAGAGGATGATATCGAAATCACATCAAAGATGCGCGACGCTCGCTTCATGTTCACTGCAGCTGGACTCTGGAATTTCTACTTAATGGCAGGATAATTTAATGATTGAAAGGTAGAAATTTTCCATTTAACTTTAAGGTTTTATTTCGCGACAAGTCTATTAATTATTAATTATTAATTGTTGAACCATGTCTACCGATAATCGCAAACAAGTCCGCAAAGTTTTAATCATCACTTTACTACTAAATTTATTAGTGATGTTAATCAAAGCTGGAATAGCATTTTGGACAGGTTCTCTGAGTCTATTTGCTGATGCTTTGCACAGTGTCACTGACAGTGCTAATAACATTTTAGGGTTAGTCACAAATCATCTTGCCTCCCCTAAACCAGACCGCCAATATCCATACGGACATCAAAAATTTGACGCTATTGGCGCTCTAGGTATTGCTGCTTTCCTTGGTATTGCTTGTTTTGAAATTCTGAGTGGAGCAATACAACAAATAGTGGGCGGTAGTCAAGAGGTGAATATTTCTCCACCCGCACTATGGATATTATTAATTGTGCTTGGGATTAATATTTTTGTGGCATTTTATGAACGTCGGGTAGGACATAAAATCGGTAGTAGTATTTTAATTGCCGACTCTCACCATACAATGAGTGATATCTGGGTGACAGTAATTGTTATAGCTGGATTAATTGGTATTTGGCAAGGAAATATTTGGAATCTAACTATTTTCCGTTGGTTAGATGTGCTTTTAGCTTTTCCCGTTGCTCTTTTAGTGTTTCGGAGTGCTTGGGAAGTTTTGAAAGAAAATTTGCCTTGGTTGGTAGACTATATGGCAGTAGCACCAGAAGCTATTCATGCGATCGCGATGGAAGTTCCAGGAGTAGTTAATTGTCACGACATTGCTTCTCGTGGAATTATCGGTCGTCAGGTATTTATTGAAATGCACCTCATTGTTAATTCTAATGATATAGAAACTGCTCATCAAATTACTGAAAAGGTAGAAGCGCTTCTACAAGAAAGGTTTCATCCTGCCAGAATCATGATTCATGTTGAACCCCCTGCTTATCAATCAGAACATATTTCTTATCAATCTGATAGTTAAGCAAGTCTATAATTTTAATTTTAAATTTTCAGATCTGAGATTTCTGAGTAGGATTCGGATTTTTAATTATAGCACTACGTCTTTTGGCGTTTGACAATTTGAATGAAAAGCAACACAAGTAATATCATGTCCGGTTGAATATTATAAATAACGATAAAGGAGTCAGGAGTAATATCAAATCCATTTTATTGGACATAAAAAAATTCTCCAATCGTCATAACTATGCTCATCTTTGTCATTCTCTCTCCTCCTGACTCCCCCTCCTGGGAGGGGGAGGGGCGAGGGGTAGGTTGACTCCTCCTGACTTAACCATTCTATAACTGCTTAACCGGATTTGATATCAGGAGGGAAGAAAGAAAGAATAAATAGGAGGAAAAGGAGAAAGTTTTTTGTTTGCAGGCGCACAACTTTCCTAGGGTCATGCTACCGCAAACGTTAACGCGGAGCGCGGGACGGAGTTCTATCACTAATTATCCGGACATGATATAACAATAGTCTTAGAGCTGATTTGTAAACTAAGCTGAAACCTCTTTCTAGACTAGACTTGCTGGAAATTATGCTCATAGGGCTTAGATGTGGCTAAACCCTTGCACTTTGACATTCTCTCCGGCCTAAAGGCACGGAGATTCCTACTGAGCCGTAGCTCTTCGGCGGGTTGACGCTTCTTAGGCTGCTGCTACTTTGACAGTAGTCTTATGTTTGCCTCCACGTCCGTTTAGAGTTTCCGAGTGCCCCCCGGCAACTAATAATAGTGTAGCATATATTCAATTCACTTGCAAATAAAAAGTCGCCCGCTTATGGGCGAAGCTTTAAACTCAATTTTTCGGTAAACTTCTTCTTACCTTTACACCACCAATGACTAAAAACAATAAACCTAAGAATGATCAAGCATCTGCGGAAGTTACCTCTGAGTTCTCAGCTTGGTTAACTCCACTAACTTACTTTTTGTCATGCTGTATATTAGTGCCATTTTATTTCAAAATAGAAATCAGGGGTCAAAAAAATATACCAAAAACAGATGCAATTATTCTTGCACCTACTCACCGTTCTCGCTGGGATCCTCTAATTATAGCTTATGCAGCAGGTTTGTTTGTGACTAACCGTAAACTTCGATATATGGTCTCCGAAGAACAAACACGAGGTTTTCAAGGTTGGTTTATTCGTCGCTTGGGTGGGTTTCCTGTTGATCGCGATCATCCTGGAATTTCTAGTATTCGCCATAGTGTTCAACTCCTAAAAAATCAGGAAATGTTGGTACTATTTCCTGAAGGAAGAATATATCCCGAAAATAACAAAATTTATCCTATTCAATCGGGTGTTTCTCGTATAGCACTACAGGCAATATCTAGCAAAAAGGAACTTAATCTAAAAATTATTCCTGTTAGTATTTTATACGATCATCCAGCTCCTCCACCCTGGCGGTGTGGCGTTAAGGTTAATATAGGTTCTCCTTTAGAAGTCAAAGATTATCTTGGTTATTCTACAAAGCAAGCTGCTAAGATACTTACTGATAATATAGAACTTTCTATGACACAATTGCACAAAAAACATTAGGTTAGTTCAAGCTATTAAAGTAGCTAAAAATCAAGATAAATTATAGGCTTAAACTAAGTATGAGAAAATCAAAATAATAGTAGTTAAAATTTATCAAATAAGCTGAATTCATTAAACATAATAAAAAAATTATAATGAACAACCTTGATTGAATAGGGCATTCTATAACCTATAACATAATTGGTATATATGTATATTGGTATATATCTATTATTCTTTCCCTCGAATAAAGATAATAATTATAAATACTAAACTTAACTAAATCTTAACTATCTTTTATGACAGTTTTATTGTAGAAGTTAATTATAGTTATTCGTAGCTAGATTGGCATAGTAATATAGTCATGTCATCTCCACTATTAGCAGAAACAAGAATGAATGTTTGAAATTGCTCAACTCAACTTAATCCTAGCAATGGACATTTATTCTGCTTACTAAAAGACAAAAGATGTAGAATTTTGTATAAGGGATCTGAAAATAATGGTATCAACACCAGAAAAAATAGCTTCGATCAGTGCTTTTGGCCAGGCGCGTTCAACCGTTGAAGGAACGCCCCTGAGTTCTGATGAACTCTACAAAATGCAAGCTTTTTGGCGCGCTTCTTGCTATTTAATGGTAGGGATGATTTATCTTAAAAAGAATCCTCTCCTACAGGAACCTCTAAGCCCTGAACACATTAAAAGTCGAATTTTGGGACACTGGGGGTCAAGTTCTGGTCAAGCATTTATATGGATACATCTCAACCGGATTATCAAAAAATTTGACCTTGATATGATTTATATGTCCGGTCCAGGACATGGCGCACCAGGAGTATTAGCTCCAACTTATTTAGAGGACACTTACTCAGAAGTCTATCCTGACAAGGGTCAAAATATACAAGGTCTAGAAAAATTCTTCAAAGAATTCTCTTTCCCCGGTGGTATTGGTAGTCATTGTACGCCAGAAACTCCAGGTTCTATCCATGAGGGAGGTGAACTTGGTTATGTACTTTCTCATGCCACAGGTGCAATTCTGGATAATCCAAATTTAATTTCTGTGCCAGTTGTGGGAGATGGTGAGTCAGAAACAGGACCTCTAGCTACATCTTGGCATTCCAATAAATTTATTAATCCCATTACAGATGGTGCTATCTTACCAATTCTGCATCTAAATGGTTATAAGATTAACAATCCTACAATTTTAGCTAGAATCAGCCATGAGGATTTAAGAAATCTATTTTTGGGTTATGGTTATCAACCATATTTTGTCGAAGGCTCCGATCCAGATAGTATGCACCAAGCAATGGCAGCTACCTTAGACCATTGTGTTCAAGAAATTAAAGCTATTCAGCAAGAAGCTAGGAGTTCTGGCAATGCCGATCTGCCACGGTGGCCGATGATTATATTCCGGACACCTAAAGGATGGTCAGCTCCCTCAGAAATTGATGGACACAAAATTGAAGGTTTCTGGCGGGCGCACCAAGTGCCGATGACTGATGTTGCTAAAAATCCAGAACATCTAAAAATTTTAGAAGGGTGGCTGCGTAGCTACAGACCAGAAGAACTTTTTGATGAAAGTGGCAAGTTTAAACCGGAATTAAGAGAAATAGCTCCTTATGGTGGCCGTCGGATGAGCGCTAACCCTCATGCCAATGGTGGTCTTCTCTGCAAACAATTGAATATGCCTAATTTCCAGGAATACGGTATAGAAATAGATAAACCTGGAACAATAGAAGCAGAAAATACTCGTCCTTTGGGTGTATTTCTCCGGGATGTCATGGCTAAGAACATGAATAATTTCCGGGTATTCGGACCTGATGAAAATACTTCTAATAAGCTGAATGCCATTTATGAAGTTAGTAAGAAAACTTGGATGGCAGAGTTTCTACCGGAAGACTTGGATGGTGGGGAGCTTGCACGAGATGGTCGTGTGATGGAAATGTTGAGCGAACACACTCTCGAAGGTTGGATGGAAGCATACATATTGACGGGAAGACACGGCTTTTTCTCGACTTATGAGGCATTTGCTCATGTAATTGATTCAATGGTGGGTCAACACACAAAGTGGATTGAAAAGTGCAATGAACTTAGTTGGCGTGAAAAAATTCCTTCTCTAAATTTGTTGATTACTTCTACAGTTTGGCGACAAGACCACAACGGTTTTACTCACCAAGATCCAGGTTTCCTAGATGTAGTTTCTAACAAGACTCCAGAGGTAACTCGGATTTATCTACCACCTGATGTTAACTGTTTGTTATCGGTTGCTGACCACTGTTTGCGGAGCAAAAACTATGTAAATGTCATTGTGTCTGACAAACAGAAGCATTTGCAGTACATGGATATGGATGCTGCAATTAAGCATTGTACTAAGGGTATTGGTATTTGGGATTGGGCAAGTAACGACCAGGGAATGGAGCCTGATGTTGTGTTGGCAACTGCTGGAGATATTCCGACTAAGGAAGCTTTGGCTGCTATTGTTCTTTTACGGGAGGCTTTCCCTGACTTGAAAATTCGCTTTATCAATGTAGTCGATCTGTTTAAGTTGCAACCAGATACAGAGCATCCTCATGGATTGAACGACCGCGACTTTGATACTTTGTTTACTCTGGATAAACCAATTATCTTTAACTTCCACGGTTATCCTTGGTTGATTCACCGTTATACTTACCGTCGCACTAATCACAATAATCTCCATGTCCGAGGTTATAAGGAAAAGGGTAATATTAATACACCTTTAGAATTAGCTATTCGGAACAATATTGACCGCTTCAGTATTGCGATGGATGTAATTGACCGAGTAGATAGACTAAAAGTTGCAGGTGCTCATGCGAAAGAAGATTTCCGCAATGAGCAAATTTCTTGTCAAAACTATGCGTACGAGTATGGTGCTGACCGACCTGATATTGTTAATTGGAAATGGCCTTACTAGCTGAAGTCAGAACTCAGAAGTCAATCCGCCTCTTTTTCTCCTAAGTAGATGACAATGTAGGGACGTTTCATGCAACGTTCCTACAGGGTTATAAGTTTTTGGCGTTGATGATTTGAGGTATGATATCATGTCCGGATAAGGTCTCGATAGAACTCCGTGACCTTTGCGCGACCAAAAAACTTTCTCCTTCTACTCGGGGTTTCTTCTTCTTTCTTCCCTCCTGAGTCCTGTAGGGAGTAATGGCCATTCCCCCCTACGACTCCTGACTCCTAAGTAATTAAACAGGAGTGATGTTAATTAATACCAGTCGCGGTCAATTAATTGATACAAAAGCAGCAATTGAAGGTATAAAATCTGGAATAATTGGTTATTTTGGAATTGATGTTTATGAGCAAGAAGAAAATATTTTCTTTAAAGATTTATCTGATACAGTTATTCAGGATGATACTTTCCAGTTATTACAATCTTTCCAGAATGTTTTGATTACTTCTCATCAGGCATTTTTCACTAAAGAAGCACTGAATGATATTGCTACTACAACCTTATCTAATATTACTGACTTTGAGCAAGGAAAGCCTCTCCAAAATGAGGTAAAGCTTCCTGAAAAAGTTCCGACTAAAGCATAAAATGGATACAGAGATATTATTTTAGCCTACATTACGTACTTCAATATGTCGTATAAATGATCGGGAGTCCTAATTTAGAATTCAGGTAGGGGATCCATCAGATTAGCAACGTACAGGAAAAAATAATAGTGGTCATAATTAGTGATGCCATTTTAGAAAAATAATGTTACTAACAATAAGTGTGATTAAAATAATTTACAGTAGATGTCCCTTTGAGAAAAAAATAGAGTTTCTGACCTAAAAACTGGTTCTGAAGACATTCATTCTGACTCCTGACTCCTGATTCCTAATAAAGATGCTAATCATTTGTAGCAAAAATTTATCGAATTAGTATTAGACTTTTAAAAAGTATTCGATGATAGAGAAGGAGATGTTTTGGTACAATTATGTCTCCATTGAGTTAGAACTTGTTCTCTGTAAACCCTTCGATTTCTTCGTTTATGAATAAATTCATTGTTATTAACAAAATAGCCCATACGAGCATTAACAAAACCATTATAGGCAATTTCTACTGGAAAAGTTTTCCAACCATAATTGCTTCTATTGTTCCGCTCAAACCAAACTAATTTGTTAGTATTTTCATATCTACAAATATGAATTACTCGACTCTCCGTGCGGAAAAATGCCTCCTGAGATAAATTACGATTTATATTTTGGCAACTCAAATTATTGTTGGCAAAAGGAGGTTGATTATAATCATCATAAAATTCCGGTTGTGATGGTTTAGAAGCACCTTTACGGTTTTCATATTGACCATGTTTGAGGTAATGTTGGTAAGCAGATTGAAATTCTCCACGACGTATCGCATTTCTAACGTCAGGGTTATGTCGCAAATATTCTTGCTCATCAAATATTTTGAAAGCTGGGGGGCGATTTTCATATTGTCCATATCTGACATAATGTTCATAACCAGATCTATATTTTCCTTGACGTACTAGCTGTGCAACATCAGGGTTTTGACGTAGATATTTTTGTTCGTCAAATTCTCTGGTATAATTTTCTGCAAGTGCTAGGGGAGTATTACAAATAGTTAGAGCTACTACAGCGATCGCTACTATATTTGTTTTCATCTTATTAAGATTAAGCATTTTTGAACACCTCAACTATTAATTGTTCTTAATTATTAAGGTATCTCCTGAGTTATATAGACTGTGAGGTATTTTAGGCAGTTAAAATTTTTTTTTGTGACTTACCTAAGTGCCTTAACATCCTGTTTCCTTTACAGTGCTTTTCGTTTGAGTAAACCAAAAAATATAGCAGGGAATAGGGGATAGGGAATAGGGAATAGGGAATAGGGAACCCACCCCTAACCCCTCCTGAGAGGGGAATAATTGACAATTTATGGATAATAATTGATTTTTTTTAATTTCCACCAGATGTCTAGTGATATCATGTCCGGTAGCATCGGTATTGTATAGCAAAGGTAGGGAACAGGGAACAGGGAACAGGCAAGAATACTTAAGGGCAATAAAAAACTTAAATTTCCTGTAGATATTCACCCTTGGGTTACACAAACGCCCCCAGCAGACATGATATGATTGTATATTATTCAGGATTTACGCAGCACAACGTATTTTCGTCATTGCGACCCATAGGGAAGCAGTCTCAAATCCTAGTTTTTCGTACTTCATGGGTAAGTCCTATTATTCTTAACCCCACATTTCGCACGTCAATTTGTAGCATTAAAAGTACTATATAAATCCGTAGCTTGGTAAGTATTTATACTATGCGAATCATCTCAATTACTTTTTCCGTTGATCATGCTTCCGAGTAAAAAATTTACGCATAAATACTTGCTATACATGATTACTCAATCACGGCAGCTATGATTTTCTTCTAAAATTCTGTCTCCAGCTCTCCTGACTCCTGACTCCTGATTCGATACTACATTTTGTGGTGCGGAATGTGGGTTAACATTTACTACTCCCCTACTCCCCCACTCCTCCACTCCCTGACTCCCCCACTCCCTGACTCCCCACTCCCTGACTCCCCTACTCCCTACTCCCTATTACCTGCCATAACAGTGCCAATTTATGAAGTGTCTACTTGTCGGATGATTATGCTTTACTATTTTCGTAGTAACAAGGTAGATTAATCTGATATCTCAGATGGTTTGATTCAGATAGTGGCATATATCTATCACTATTTAGTGCTAAAAGTTCCTACAGTTAAAGCATAGAGTTAATCAAGGAATTTAACAATGACATCTAACACCTGCCTCTCCCAGTCTACCTCCTTTGCTGCTGATACCAATACAGATACTTGTAGTACTATTGCATGGCTTGACTTAGTAGCATCAGCAGTAGACAATTTTGATGGAGATGATTGGTTAGCTCTGTGTGGTGATATTGACAAAGGTGAAATCTACCGAGATTGGTTTATTTGGCAAGATGTAGATTTTTCTCAAGAGTGGGAAGCTTACGATCTGGCAAGCAACAAGAGATTTGTAGCAACAGATTTATCTTTACTCAAAGCTCATATCGATCAAATAGAAGATGCAAGAAGTGCAATATCTATCATGGAGTATAATAATTAGTATGTCATGTATCTATACATTTTGATTTTTTTGTCGTTGTTCCGTTTTTAGGGTTAGTTAGTGCAATATAAAAACCCCTATAAGAAAATTATGCTGAAAAAACAGTGAGAGTGTAGGTATCAAGATTTACTTGTTACCTACATTACTGAGTTTTCGTTTTGACGATCGCATTTTTTTCAAAACATTATCACTCTAATCATTGAAAAAATTCACAATTGACTGATGGGATAAATCACATACATTGAATTTATTTTTACATATTATCAAAGTAGAGAGGTAAATTATTTTCTATATTAAATTAATTAATTGATTAAAGTTTCCTCACAGAAACACAAAGGTTATTCTTAAATATGCAGCTTAACTAGCTGCTTTTTTTGTGTTTTCTGAAAGTTATTTTCAGAATAATAGCTTTTCTGGCGTTGGATAAAGTACAAAATTTTGATTTTCTAGATCATAAGAAAATACAGAGATAAAAACGTATTATTACTCAATTATTAATATAGAAATTAGTGATCGCCTTAAATCCAGGATTATAAAATTTAGACCGGTAAAATCAATTTTTAATTTTCTCTTTTTCCTGATTTAATTCAATATTTTATCTGATTATATACCGTAATTACTAGGATTAGGAAAAAATAATGCTTAAAGCTATTTGGAATGGTGTTATTTTAGCACAGAGCGATCGCTGTGAAACTGTCGAAGGTAATTATTATTTCCCACCAGACACAGTTAATCGTGAATATTTCAAAGAAAGCAAAACCCATAGTAACTGTTTCTGGAAAGGTGAAGCGAGCTACTACAATATAGAAGTAGTTGGTATTATCCCAACCCCAAAGAAAAAGCCAAAAACATTCAAAACTATGTGGCCTTTTATCCTCGCGTACAAATAGAAAGCTAGGGTAAAAATGTGTCCTAAAATCATTAAGTCTGGCCACAATTATTTCTCTTGTCCACTCGCCTTCTAGAAAAACAGTTTAGATCGAGTCAAATCAAAGCTATAACAGTTACACCCAACGGGAATAAAAAAATAATCCCGAATCCCTACTGGAAGGTAGAGCAGACTAGAAACAAAGGGCGAGAAATAAATACTCTATTCAAAACTGCATAAATTTATTTATGGGTTTTTTTGTTTCTTATTCAACTTTAACAAAAACTATGTAACATTGTTGTCTATAATTTTCTAGACATCAGATCAAGTCACTAATAAGGAATATGGTTTCTAACGGTCTCATCTTTATACTTTTTCTCATCTTTCTGATCCTCCTGTTTTTTGGATCTTCTCTCTAGAGTATCGAGCTTATCAGAAAAAATTAGAGGTTTATAGTATAAATCATGGTCATAATAGTTATAAATTAATTATATTCTGGATATTTAGCTTCAGATATAGCAACTAGCACTCAGCTATATCCAGGAAACTTTTTTCCCTAATGTTATCTTGCTTTTACGGCGGGTTAAACTACTGAATTAATATGTATTGCAGGGAACAGCGGTGCAACCCCCCGTCGGTGGTAGACGCATCTGGTATCCCACTCCTGTGAGGGAACAGTGAGAAAAACTTTTTCCTATCTAAGCTTCATCATCAACATAAGTCCTAACTATCCCGTTCTTTGTTATAAAATCTGATCAATATAAAATTTCAATCACTTTTTTAGACATCTGGCATTATAATATTAGACACATGACCTTCAAAGGATGTCCAGATGTTATCTCCAGATCAAGTTTCTCAGAACTCAGAAACTGAAACCATCCCCAGAATCTATCAAATTTTAGGATTTGAGCAAATACCTCAAAATATTTTGGAATTGCCCCAAGAACTACAAATAGTCAGTATAATTCGTCAGGGATTTTCCATAATTTCTGTGATTAAAGTAGCTGAATATTGTGGAATTTCTGAGTCACAAATGGCTGCTTTATTAGCAACTTCTGAACGTACTATATCTAGGCGCAAGAAAGATCAGAAACCTCTAGATCTTTCAGAATCAGATAGACTGTATCGTGTTGCTAGAATTTTTGCACAAACCTTAGATATATTTGAAAATTTAGAAATAGCAAGAGATTGGCTGAAAAAATCAAATCGTGCCTTGGGTGGCAAAACTCCTTTAGAACTATTAGATACGGATGCAGGTACACAACAAGTAGATGAACTTTTGAATAAAATAGAGTATGGAGTATATAGCTAATTATTCATTATTAATCGTTCATTTCTTTTAGTCGTGAATAAAAAAATATATAAAGGCAGGTTGAAAACCTGCCCACAGGTGTTTTTTTAAGAAAATAATTCAGGATTTACAAGCCGAAAAATAGATAGATATTATCAGCATTTTTATTCTATTGATTCTGTGGCACTGTCAAAATGAATCAAAGAATTGAATACTTCTGATCATCAACCGAGCTTATATGAATCTTGAATAAGGAGTCAGGAAAAAAATTAATTAGTAGCTAGTCTGAGTCTTTCAATCATTTATTCCGAACCCTAAATTTTTCTTCAATTTTAGTAGTTTACAAGATAATAATTATGAGTTTAATAGTATGGCGAATATCTCATAAAAAACATATTAATAGTGTTTTTAAAGCTGAAGCTTCTAGTTATAGCAGAGGGCGTTGGAATTCTAAAGGTACATCCTTGATTTATACTTCAGCCACATTATCTCTAGCGACATTAGAAACTTTAGTCAGTATGGAAATAGAAAATTTTGGCAATATATTTGTATCTATTGGTGTAAAAATTCCTGATAATTTTCCGATTAAACAAGTAGATGAAAATTTATTGCCCCATAACTGGCGTGATACTTCTCCACCTGCCGTTTTAGCATCGATTGGAGATAAATGGTTAACTGCTAAAACAACAGCAGTTTTAAAGGTTCCTTCTGCTATTATTCCTCAAGAATATAATTATTTGATTAACCCTTTACATCCTGATTTTGAGAGAATTTCAATTTATCCACCTCAATCTTTTACCTTAGACCGCAATCTCAAAAGTATCGAAAAAAAATTATTGACGGAATCTTATACGGTAGTTCTAAATAAGTAATAATTTTGGCATTTTACCTCTTGATAATCAAAGGGATATCACAACCAATGTACTTATATAATGTCCGCTTAATACAACGATAATAAAGTTCTTAGGTTGTAGGTTGTAGGTGGTAGGTGTAAATTCAAAAGGGAACACTGGAGGTGGCAAAAATTTGGGATATTCTTTCTATATCTCAGGGATAAAATTTTTATTATACTTAATCATCCGAAAATGGTATTACATATTTAGGCCTTGCTGATTAACTCTAAAAGCCTTTATCTGTAAATCCTTTAATCTTTTTGATGAGAAAAAAGTGCAAGCTTTTCGCTCCAAAAAGCTGAAAATGTGAGGATTTTCAGCAAACCTAGAGGGAAAAATCTTAGATAATTATTCCTCCTGACTCCTGAAGACTGACTCCTACACAAATACTTTTTCAGCAAACCCTATTTAGGAGCATCTCTTATACCATTTCTTTGTGACGCACTTAATAATTTTTGCTCAGACTTTATTGCACTGATTATTTTTATCGTTAATTCCAGCAGCTTCTTCTAAAGGAACGGTAATCCTTTTTCCGGCACAAGGGGCTGTTAAAGATAAGCAACTTCTCGCCTCTATAAAAATCTTTCATTCTTTGAATTACGATACAGTATTAGTCGATTATCAAGGAGTTGGAGGGTCGAGCGGAAGTAAAACAACAATTGGAGCAAAAGAAGCGAAAGATGTAGCTTCAGCAATGACTTTTGTACGACAAATTAATCCAAATCAGCCAATTATACTTTATGGAATTTCTATGGAAAGTGCTGCTATTCTCCGTTGAACTATCAATTGATTATTTTGATCAAAGCGAGTAATGCCAACTACATCTTGGCTCCGATTTAGAGCATCGCTCAGATAGTGTGTAATATTAGAAACAGCAGAAGCACGATTATTTAAACTTCGGTTATAAGCTTCTAATTCTAGTCTTGCTTGGGTACGACTAGCAATTTGTACTGCAATACTTTTGACTTTTGAAATAAATTCTTCTACTGCCAAAGTTCGAGTTCTTAAAGCTGACTGTAAATTGCTTTCTTCGTTTCTTTTGAGTTGCTTATATAGAGGAAATATACTGACTATTGCAACCAGAACACTAATAGTAAATATTCCTGCCGCAGAATAAAATATTAAAAGTATTTGTAATTGTTTAGAATTGATAGATGATTTATTCATAGATAATTTATTTGACAGATTAGGTGAGTTTTATCATGTATATAAATCATATTTTAGTTGTGCAAAAATATATGATAAAACTAGAAAGATTTACAAAATTTTTCATAGTTTTTATCGATTTTTTTATTTTCAATAAATTATTGAAGATTGCTATAGCAGATCCACAAGTTTACCTATTTCCTGAAATTGTATTTTATGTGATATAATCTGCTTTTTTGCATTCTCGATAGCTATCTAATTCAGAATTTATTTATCTATATTTTTAACATAGAGTTTAAGACCCCCACGCTTATTTGAAGAATTAGTTGTGGGTTTTGATAACGGTTCTGTAGACGTGGAGCGACAACATTCAGTATCTCTCATCATAAACCTGATAACTGATACAGCATTTGAAGGAAAGGTTAGGACATATCAAAAGCTTAAAACTCGGATAACGCAAGATTTTTCCTTCTTCCTTCTCTACTAGATAACTAAAGCCTTTTTCCTTCTACTATACAGCGTATTTCTGGTTTATGAGATACAGTAACCATAATTTATAAAGCAGTTTTAAAAATGCTGGGAGTCGATGAAATTAATAAGTTTACCTAATTTACTTGCAATCTTCTGTAACTGATTCAATGTGCATTATTTGCAGTTAATCTTGACAGTATTGATGAGTAAATTATCAGATTAAATTAACATTATACCTCTGTTACTTATATAAAAAAAAGGCAACTTATCAAACAAAAATGACCAATTTATATTTCCTAATCAATCAACTATAGCATTTCTCAGGTGAGTGAGGTACAGTTGTGATGAGGTACTGATAGTGTAACTTCTCTGTAAGAGGCTAACCCAGTTCCTCTGTAAAAAGGCTAGCTGATAACTGATAACTAAATTGACTTCTGTGAAATGGTATTATTTTCTATTACCTATTCCTTAAAACCTAGAACTTTGTACCTCATCAGTATTAAAATAGAATCGCTATACCGTTAATTGCTAAGTAACTAAAAAAAGCAACTAATTCAGCATTGGTGAATCAAGCTATGAAACCTAAATTTAGCCAAATATAAAATGCTTTTCAGTTAATAGTTAGGCAATTGCCATTAAAGCACAATCATAGCCACACATCACCAATGCTGTAATTCTATATATACACAAGCTTAATCGACCACTATTGCACTTGACTACCGTGAACTCTTGGATCTGCTTGACTTGCTTTAATTGGTGCCACTGATGTGTTAAATTTAGATCCTTGACCAAAAGTACCATCGTATGGTATTAAGTTCCCAGCAATTAAAGCCTCTATATTTGCTGCCATCACAGATTTTGGCATCTCTCCGATAGTCTGGCCAACCTCAGATCCATCTCCATCCAAAAATACAAAGTGAGGAATACCGTCTACTCGATATTTAGCCAACTCTGGTAACCACTTACTATTATCAACATTCAGCATCACAAAGTTGGCATTTTCACCATACTGTTGTTTAATTTCCTCCAATTCAGAAGCCATAGCTTGACAAGTAGTACACCAATTAGCATAAAATTCAACTAGACTCGGCTTACCATTACTTAAGGCCACATTCAGAGGTGTTGCAGCTTCAGCCATTTCACCCAAAGAGACCGAAGCAGTCTCCGTTCGTAATCCGATAAAAATGGTCACTGATAAAGCGATCGCTACCAACGCCACAATGAAATTTCTCAGGCGCGTTGTGAAAGGGGAAGTATTTGTAGAGTTAGATGGGTTTACGCTCATTGTCAAAAAATTAAAGAATTATTACAATTAAAAACTATAGCTATTAGTTTAGCAATTGTCGCCTTAAAACAAAGAGCATAAAAATTAATTCCATAATTAAGAATAAATAAAAACATCAAAAATCACGAAGGAAAAAATACTGGATTTTGACTTTTAGAAACAGTCTAATTATTCTAATTGGGGGACAGAACTATGAAAAAACGAGTAACTCTAACATTTCCACAACGTTCAATTCATATGCCAATTACCTATAGGTTGGCAAAAGATTTTAATGTTGCTGCTAATATTATTCGTGCTCAAGTAGCACCAAATCAAGTTGGTAAATTAGTGCTGGAATTATCGGGAGATATTGATGAATTAGATGCTGCTGTCGAATGGATGAGACTAAAAAATATAGATGTATGTTTAGCTAGTAGGGAAATTTTAATCGATGAAGATAGTTGTATAGACTGTGGTTTATGTACTGGTGTTTGTCCTACAGAAGCTTTGACTTTACAACCTGAGACCTTTCGTCTAAATTTTATTAGGTCTCGTTGTATCGTATGCGAACAATGTATTCCTACCTGTCCAGTGCAAGCAATTTCTACTAACTTATAAATTTAATGTGAAACTAATACCTTTACTTTCTTTAATCCTACTTTTAATTACTTACACTATTTTAGGCTGGAGACTAGCTAGTACTCAAGCTTCTCAGTTATTATATCTAGCTATTATAGCTGCTATTTTTTTATTAGATATTATTTTAACTGTTCCTCTGCCTAATTTTAAAGAAATAATTACACCTTGGTTTCAATCTGATATTACGACTTTTATTTCTGTGATTATTTCTGCTTTTTTATTTGTAGTTATCATTAGGTGGGTTAGTCTTTCTGTCGATGCTTTAGTGTTAATATCTGCGGGAATATTGGTAAGACTGGATACTCAAGTTTGTGGCTTAAAAAATTGGCAGTCTTTTATTATTCTAGTAATTATTTCTCAAGCAAGTTTAGGGCTAGGAATTCTACTTTATAGACTTAAATTTTAGCATAATCAATTAAACTCGAAAGACCTTAAATCTCACCTATACTGGTGCTATAAAACAGGAAACAAGGTGTCGTAAGGCTTAAAAATTCTGATTTATCGTGCCATGGGCAACTTCAGGACTGTGTCGTTAAGCACTATCATCTGTCACCTTTACTTCAAGAGTAGGTTCAAATTTAAATATTAATCTTATAGGTTCTATGAACGCAATCGGCCTTATAGAGGTTTAAGAAATTGTCACATATATAATAACCAATAATAATTGATTTCTGAGATTATAATAGAATAAGCGTTTAATTTTCCTTGCTCCCTACCTAATTTATGGTGGGGTTTTTTTTATTAAAATCTACAAAATTTTCATATATTCATCCCAGATATTATTTAGTTTCTACCAAATATCTTATAGCCGCATAAAACTATAACACCTTTTTTGGACAAAAAACATCTATTGAGATTATTTTCATACTAAAATCTTGGGATGAACCTTTCAATAACTAATTTAGTACCGATGATTTTACCACTTTTTTAACTTCTGCCAAGACTAACATTGTTAACTGTTCCGGAGTAGATTTAGGCTCTACATGAATATGAACATCTGCATTAGCATAAAGTGGCCGTCGTTCCTCTAAAAGAGCCTGAAGTTTACCCAGAGGGTCTCTATCCTGAAGCAGAGGTCTAGTTTGATCACCCTGTAAACGACTATGCAATACCTCTATAGGCGCATCTAACCAGACGACAATACCATGCTGTAAGTAGCTCCAGTTAAAATGGTTCAATACAATACCACCACCTGTTGCAATAGTCAAATTTTTATAACTAGATACTTGTGCCAATACATTTGTTTCCAACTGCCGAAACGCTGCTTCACCATCATCAGCAAAAATTTCATTGATAGACTTGCCAGCAACTTGAGAAATCAAATTATCCGTATCTAGAAAACGATATCCTAAGTTTTGGGATAGCAGCTCTCCCACGGTTGTTTTACCTGCCCCCATCATCCCAACTAGATAAAGATTTACTCCTTGTAAGAATTTCTTATTACTAACATTCATAAATTACTGTATGAAAAAAAACGATTAAACAAAAGCCAAACTTATTTTGGATCTTCTGACTGATGATCTTTGTCAGAAACTTGATCATCTTCTTCCTCTTGAGTAGGCATAGATGTATTTGCAGGAGGAGGAGTAATTATCCGATAATCTGCATCATAAACAGATTCAGTTTGACCAACACCTGAACTGCTACTATCACGATAACCATAAGAATATACAGAACCAGACCAAGAACCTGTTTTTGGCTGTTGTTCTGTTTCATGATTTTTAGTAGCACTTTCATTCACAGATTCCTGTATTTTTTCTGAACCTTGCTCCTCTGTGGTGCCATCCCAAGAACGATTCACCCTGGGAGGTCTTGGTTGCCAATCATCATAATTTTCATTTTTCTTAGCTGGTTCTGAATCTTTATTCAAGTTAAAAGAGCTTTGAGAATCTAAAGTTACTTGAGGTTGTGAAGCATCCCAAACTTCCTCAGTTCGATCTTGATGATGAGACTTTCTAGAACGAGGTCTAGCAGGTTGTAAATTCTTTTTTAACAAGTAATTTGAAAGTCCGAAAATACCATAAATCAACAGGTAAGTAATCACACCTGCAAGAAAAGCACCTAAAATCCATATAGACAAAGGTAGAGGTATAGATCGTAACCCCAAAAAAGTTAAAGACAAATTAGAAGACCAATTTTGCCAAGAAAATAAGGCCAACCCAACGATTATCAAGATTAAAACTACTAACAATAGTAAATTCCGAGATCTATTCATGGCCTATCCACCGTTTTATAGGAACACAATCTAAACCAAATTGGTCTAGGGCACGAGCTACAACAAAGTCTACCAAATCCTCTATAGTTTGGGGATTATGATACCAAGCTGGGATTGCTGGGACAATTCTTGCTCCTGCTTCTGCTAGAGTAGTCAAATTTCGTAAATGAATCAAGCTAAAAGGTGTTTCCCGAGGCACCAATATTAGTTTACCACCTTCTTTTAACTGTACGTCTGCTGCACGCTCCAGTAAATCTGAGCTGAATCCAGCAGCCAACTTACCCACTGTTCCCATGCTGCAAGGAATGATAATCATCCCCTTAGTTCTGTAGGAACCACTAGCAATATTAGCCCCTATATCTTGCCAAGCATGACAACACAGTTTACCGTTACTTTCTTCTCCTGCTTGCTCTCGCCAGAATTTTTCTTGTCTAGCTGCTTCAGCAGGCATTTTAATATTTTGCTCTGCTTGCCAGACTGAGTAGGTAGCTTTTGACGCTACTAAATCAATAGTGTAATTGGATGCTAACAAAAATTTAATAGTTCTGACAGCATAAATTAGTCCTGATGCTCCTGTAACTCCGATCGTTATCGGTAGTTGCGGAGTAGAAACAGAATCATTCATTTTCAATAAATAATTTACAGTAGGTGGTAGTTATACCGTTTCACTCAAGTCAGAAGTCAAAATTCAGAAGTCAGAAGTGACCTTAATGGAACTTAAAATCTGGCGTTGCTGAATGGTAATGATTTTTAGATTAAGTATCAACGCAAAACATAAGTTTTTCAATTTTACCTTCAGCTACTTACTATTACATTTCAGCAACACCTCTTTTTCCGGTGTTGCTGAAATAAGGAATGAAACTGGTGAGTGAGTAGGTATTAATAGTAAGTAAAAATAGCTTCTTTTAACTACTAGCTGCTAGCTACTGACTACTAATAAATCACACAATCATTCAGCAACACCTTATATTTTCGGGTAGGTAGGATACCCACCCCACTTATATTCATCCCGCCCTTCAGCAACACCGAAAAAGATAATTAATATCTATAAGGATGACTAGGGGGTGAAAACTCATCATCATCAAAAGCAACGCTACCACCACCCACTGCAACTAAGTCAATTTGCTGGCGATAATAATCAACACTTTTGACCTGTACTTCTACCATATCACCCAGTCGATACTGGTTACGATTTTTCCGTCCCACAAGGGTTTGTTGCCGAGAACGATATTCATACCAATCATCTTTGAGAGAGGATACATGAACTAAACCTTCTACTCTGAAAGTTTCTATTGACTCAGAGGAAATCTCAATTTCTACAAAGAAACCGTAAGACTGCACCCCTGTAATCAAACCTTGGAACATTTGTCCTGTGCGTTCCTTCATCAATCCAGTTTTAATTAATCCCTCCAAGTCTTCTTGAGCATCCTGTGCAACATTTTCTCGTTCTGTTAAATGTACAACTACTGATGTTAGTTGTGCTTCCAACTCTTGCTGTATTTCTGGAGGTAGAACATTCCAGGTGATTTTGCCATGACAAGAAGAGTGACTGAGTTCTACACCTTCTTTGGAGCGACTCGAACGGCGATCGCGTCCTTCATTAAAGATGGTATGTAATACTCGTGAAATCAGCAGGTCAGAATATCTGGAAACTGGCGAGATACAATGAACATAACCATGTTGCAATGCTAGTCCAAAATGGGGTTGAGCTATGGTACTATAAATAGCTGGTTTTAAAGTATCTTCAAGCAAGTATGCCAGCACTCTTTCTGATTTCTTTGCAGTAAATTCTTCAATAAATGCTTGATAGTCAGCAGGTTGCACGTCTTCTTCATCTTCTAGATATAACTCAGCTCCAAGATTACTAGCTAATTTAATAAATTCTTGGATGTCTCCTGGATCTGGAGTATTTTGGACTCGATAAATTGCTGGTACTCCCAGTGCGAGTAAGTGACTTGCTATTGCTTGGTTCGCTAGGACGATTAATTCTGCTACCATAGATCGAGCCGGAAATAGTTCGGGAACTATCATTGCTCCCAATTCTCCCTCATCATTGTAATAGCTTTTTTCATCTGGTAAATTTAGATCGAAACCACCTCTTCGTAATCTTGCATTGCGGACTGCTTGACTGACATGATTGAGTTTATTAATTGTATTATCAATTTGATCTGAGGCCAGATTAGCTAATTCCTCTGTATTTCCATTGATAATTTCTTTGGTCTGTTCATAGCTAAGATGATCGTCTACCTTGATGACACTAGGTTCAATTTCAAACTCAACTATTTGACCATTTTTATTGACCGTAACTAGGATTGATATCGCGAGTCTATCTTTTTCTGGTAGTAAAGAACAGTAATCACTTGATATTATCTTTGGCATTATCGGAATTACTGTATCCCGCAGGTATATACTAATACTTCGCTTACGAGCTTCTTTGTCTAGTTGTGAATCTGGTTTAATAAAGTATGCTACATCAGCAATATGAATTCCTATTCGCCAATAACCGGAGGAAGTTGTTTCTATGCTCAGAGCATGGTTAATGTCTTTCTTATTGGCATTTCCAAAGGAAACTGTCAGCAGTTCGCGCAAATCTAATCTATTTTTTTGATCAGCCTTTGTCGAGTGCTTAACCAAGGACTCAGCTTCTTTGAGAACAGCATCAGAAAAAGACCGGGGCAAGTCATGTTTGCAACATACTATATCCATATCGTCTGCTGCTTCTGCATCTGAACCTAGAATTTGAACTACTTTTCCTATTGGACGTTTTTCTCCCAGGGGATAGCGCAATACTTCGACATGGACAAGGTGATCGATGGCATTCGCTAGGTCAGGACTTTCTGGTACTAGGTCTAGTTCAAATAGTAAGCGATCGTCTAGGGGAACTGCCCGATAATAGGGTTCTCCATTATGTCCATTTATCTGTTTGATTCTGGCTAACAAGGAGGGGTTAGCACGTTCTAAGATTAATTTTACTTCTCCTTCTGGACTCCGACGACGACTGCCTTCTTTGATGATTTTGACTAAGACGCGATCGCTATTCCAGGCGTTACTCAGATGACTTTCTCGAATATAAATATCTTCAGTTCCTTCTGAGTCTTGTATTGCGAAGCAAAATCCTTTACTGGAACAGCGAAGTTTTGCTTCTACAATTGCCTCTTCAAATAGTCGTCGATAACGACCTTTATCTTTGGCTAAAACTCCTATTTTTTCTAGAGCATCCAAAACAATTTGTAATTTATGGATACTTAGATCGTCTTGACAATCTAGTTTTTTCTCCACTGCTTTAGGAGCGACTAATTTGTCTTCACTAAAGTTTGCTAGGAGTGTAGCGATGGAAAATTTCATGCAGCGTTTTATCCTTTTTGTTATCGGTTCAGCTATCCTATAAATTAGTCTGTCTTGACTGTCTCACCTAGATAGTCGTCTTAATCAGCTTTCCCTAGTTAAATGCTTAATGGCCCTCTTAAGCTAATTTTGGCAAGACATTTACTGAGTAGAGTTATTTCATCGTAGACAAAACTGCCCAGCTATCTAGTATTTACCACTATCTTTGCTACTTTTTGTGAATGTATTAGGATAAATGGCTTGTACTTTTTTGTCTTCACAATAGTTTATGGGAAACTTATTCTTTTTTGGTGATTCAGGTCTATGGACGTGCGACTAATTTAATCGTTTGTTTATTCTATAAGAAAAGGTAACCAACTTTGGACTGTATTGTTTTTGACACTCCCTCGGCTGTTGGCGTAGCCTGCCGTTAGGCATAGCGCGGGGAATTCTTTGTTCTACGACCCAAGTTGCTGAGGCAGGATTTCTCCAACCTCAGTAGTGCCTGAATCTCCCAAAGCGTTTGACTCATTGAGCCAAGTTCCGATGTGCCCCATCGTACTTAAGGCCGAATTCAGGATATTGATGGCCACATTGTGGTCGCGGTCTAGAATACATCCACATCGACAAATATGGGTTCGAGTGGATAATGACTTTTTGACTGTGGTGCCACAATTTGAGCATTTTTGGGTCTTGTATGCAGGATTAACCGCAACCGTTACTTTGCCAAACTTTGGCCCAAAATACTCTAACCATTCTTGATGCAGTCGCTCATGGGGGAAACCCCCAAGACCGCGCTGCATCGCTTTTCTGAATTGATACCAACCTGCATCATTAATAGACTTGGCGAGACAGTGGTTTTTCACCAAGTTCTTAATCCTCAAGTCTTCATAGGCTACCACATCGTTAGATCGGATGACGCAACGTGCCAGTCTCTTGGCATATTCTTCACGTTGCCTACTTATTTTGAGGTGTACTCGTCCCAGTTTATTAATAGCTTTCTGGCGGTTGGTACTGCCTTTCTGCTTACGAGAAACGCGACGCTGATAGAACTTCATTCGCTTCTCGCTTTTTCTGTAGAATCTTGGGTTAGGCTCTCTATTGTCTTCTGAATCGGTGTAGAACTCTTTGAGTCCAACATCTAAACCGACGTTATGCAATGTCTGTTCACTCTCAACTTTGATATCTACACTAATACAAAACTGACAATAATAGCCATCAGCTCGTCTGACCAGTTGCACCCGCTTAATCTTCTCAACTGGATAGAATGCTAAATCCCACGTCCCCATCAGTTTAAGCTTGCCAATCCCTTTTCTGTCGGTGAACTCTATGTGTTTAGGGTCTTGCAACTTCCAACCGGATGTTTTGTATTCGACAGAGCGAGTATTTTTCTTGAACTGTGGATATCCTTTCTTTCCTGGGATGTTTCTGTTGGAGTTCTCAAAGAATTGAGCAATGGCTGACCAGCACCTTTTTACAGATGCCTGACAAGCATGGGAGTTTAAATCTTTGACGAAGGGATACATTGCACGCAATTCGGTATTGTACCGATATAGCTCTTTCCTGCCCGCTCCTGGATTATCCATCCAGAACCTCAAGCATGAATTTCTGACAAATTGCCCCGTCCGGATTGCCTCATCAATACCTTGGTATTGATTCAGTTTTCCTTTGACTTTAAACTCGTAGACTATCATAATATATGAGGCTAGTTTTGGGAGGGGTATATTGATATTTTAACACATTCAGCTAGATTTCTCCAACGCCGGTTGAGGTTCACCGTCCTTCTAGGACAGGGCTTGAGACCAGCTTTTTTTGGTCAATGAAATAGCTCTGAAGTTTTGGGCAAATGTACTAAACTGGACTTTTAACTCGATCTAGGTTTCACTAAGTAGACAATTATGTTAGAACGTTTTCGAGCTTGTTACCCCACAGGTTGCTTAATCTCTGAGTTAATTACTATCCATAATGGTAAGTATGTGGTTCGTGTCCTAGTGCAGGTCAATGGTCAAACTTTGGCCAGTGGGTTAGGGGCGGCTGATACTGTGGAGTTGGCAGAAGACCAAGCTAGAAAGCGATCGCTTGCTATTCTTCCACTTGATAAATCTATTTCTACACCTCAAACTTCTGTTCAATTTTATCCTACTCAATCTGTTAGTCCTCCTCCATCTGTCAGTCCTCCAACACCACAGACTAATACTTATATAAACACTTATTTAGAAAAAGAAATAGAGGAAGTACCACCAGCAATATCGAATTTAGATACTAATGAGATTCCTGATAGTTCAACTGTTTTGTCTTTAGATGTTAATGAGGTTCCTGATAGTTCAACTATTTCGTCTGAGTTGGAAAAATCAGAAATTTATACCCCGGTGGAAAAAGAGGAATTACAAGTAGTAGAATCTAGTATTAACTATGATGAGATTCCCTATCGTATTCAAAATCCGAGTGAATTTGATAATAGTTGGTTAGAGACTGACTATGGTACGGAACAGAAGGAGGAAAAGATTGATGAGGCGACAGAAACATTAATAAGCTCTGGAAATGATAATGATATAGATAGTGAAATAACTACATCAGAATCTATAGATTCATCAGTAGAAATTGCTCAATCAATTGATAATAATGATGAAAATTATTCACTAAGTTCATCATACGATGTATCTAATGAAAATGTTAAGATAGACATTTTGATTGATAGTTTAGGCTGGACGAAAGAACAGGAGCGAGATTTTCTCGAACAAAATTATCATCAAAAAACACGCCAATTTTTAACAACAGAAGAATTATTCAATTTCCATCAATATTTAGATATACTGCTGAAAGTGACAAAAGAAAGTAAACATCAGGGATGGAAGCTTAAGCAACAACAAGATTATTTAGAATATAGTCATAATAAAGAATCTTTAGAACAGTTAAGTGTAGATGAGTTACAAAGCTTTTTGGAGTATTTAGAAGTATTTGGTAAAACTACTAATGAAATTAAGCGTCTAGGTTGGAGTCCAACAAAAGGAAAAACTTATCTCAAAAAAAACTATGGAGAGGAAGGGCGTACACGTCTTTCCTTTGAAAAATTGCAAGATTTCTTACAACATTTAGAAAAGTTAGATACGCCTTGAAGAAATAAGGAATAATCAGGAATAATCAGGAAGAAGGAAGAAGAAATAAGGAATAATCAGGAAGAAGGAAGAAGGAAGAAGGAAAAAATGGATGGGGACTCAAACCCCAACCAGTTGTAAACATCCTGTAGACTGCTGGGTATTCAACCCAAAAGAAAAAGACAAAAATTTAGTGATAATCAAGAAAAAATTGGTTAAGAATTAGAGGGGTTACGGTTATAAACTTGGTCAATTAAGCCGTACTCCATTGCTTCTGTAGCTGACATAAAAAAGTCTCTTTCTGTATCTTCTGCAATTTTTTCTATGGGTTGACCTGTGTGGTCTGCTAAACAGTCATTCAGGTATTTTTTGAGGTATAAAATCTCCCTAGCTTGAATTTCAATGTCTGTGGCCTGACCTTGTGCTCCACCTAATGGTTGGTGAATCATAATTCGAGCGTGGGGTAGACTCATTCTTTTGCCTTTTGTTCCTCCACTGAGAAGAAATGCTCCCATACTGGCGGCTATTCCCATACAAATAGTACAGACATCGGGGCGAACGTGTCTCATGGTGTCATAAATACCCATCCCTGCACTGACCGATCCACCAGGGGAGTTGATATAGAGATAAATATCTTTTTCTGGGTCTTCTGAATCTAAATATAATAATTGGCCGACAATTAGATTGGCCAGATCGGAATCTATGGCTTCTCCTAGATATATTATGCGATCGCGTAGAAGTCTAGAATAAATATCGAAGGCTCTTTCGCCACGGCCAGATTGTTCAATAACGGTTGGAATCATATTTTTTAAGTCAAAAGTTAAGTGTCAAAATTTTTGACATTTGTATATCTTAGCGATTCTGGTTGAAGTTTAGCAAATTTATTAGGAAGTCAGGTAAGGTTTATTAGTATTTAGGCAGAATTTAACCAGACAATTGCAAAGATAAAATAGTGGATATTTTTTTTACTTTTCATTCTTATTTTGACAATATTTATAGATATTTTTTTGTTTGAAATTATTTTTTTGACATTAATATATTAAGGGCAATTATGGTTAAGTTTTAGCTAATTTATTGGGAATTAAGGTAAAGTTTATGGTAGTTATGCATAGTGATGGTATATGTAGCAATACAGTTCAGTTAAGGATTTTTTTGGCAGTTATGTAATCTCAAAAGCTACTCTAATGGTTCCATAGCTTATGAATTTTTATCTTATCTGTTTGCGCAGCATTCCGTAGGAAACTGTATTGGTATATGTAGATGAAAAATGGCGCTTCATAGGAGCATCTTGCTTCTACTGTTCTTCCCCTTGAGCAAAATAATTACAATGCACGACTACCAAGTTTATTAGTATTTAGGCAGCAGATTATAATACAATGACAAAGCTAAAATAGTGCATCAATGCTAGAAATACAACTAAATTAATTAGTATTCCATAGACAGTCAGGATATAAGTTGATAGTTTGAGTTATTTTTTCTGTGATTAAATTTATGGTTTTAACCCATTCCTCATAATTGGAAACTTTATAGACTTTCATGCTATTAAGTCCGGTAGCATCAGTATTGTAAAGTAAGGGTAAGGAATAAGGAAGATGGAAGATGGAAGAAGACTTAAAAGGCTGAAAAAAACTTAAATTTCCTGTAGATATTCACCCTGGGGTTTACACAAACGATAATGTGCGGACATGATATGAAATGTTGTCAAACTTAAGACTTTTTAGTTCTACTTGAAAAAACTCTTTAACGTAGAAGTTGGGAAAGATTGACTTTGCGAGTTTCATCAATTTATACTTGTTCTTAAATAGCTATATTTTTTCAGGTATATCGGTAAATTTAAAATGTTTTTACATCCAAATGATAGGAACTTTCAGAGGTAGTGTAATTTCAGTTATCGGTTATCACTACCTCCTGCAATAAGGAGGCTTGACATCAGGAATATTATCGTTTTTTTATCCCTTTAAAAAGGGGAGGCTTTAGACCACAATTTTTCGGTAAAGACTCGGATTATCTAATTGTTTAACTATCTCAATGCCTCGCTCTTCAGTAATTATATTTGTACCGCTTTTATATTACTAGATCGACTAGGTTAAAAATTTGGTGTAACTTATGAATATATCAACCTATTTATTGACTGTGATAAATTCACTTAGGTCTGAATCTATGATGTTTTTAATTTCCAGAAAATTCTCCTCTCTAGTTTCTATAAACAAGATGCCAAAGATAGGATATTGTTTGTAATCTATCTTTCTTAACTCTAAGGGTTTTTCAAAATTTGCTAGCAATTTATCATAATTAAATGATGTAATCTCACTGACATTTTTTCCAGTGGAATTATCTAACCCAACCATGCTAAATAACTTTCCCTCTTTTTCTTTTAAAATTTGACACCAATCTGGTTTTTTTTTGATAGTAAAAATATAAGTAGGGGTTAAAACCATAAGCTAAGAAAGATAAATCTGCGGTAGTACACCAACCACCAAATCGAATTGGATTTACTTCAATAGGTAATAAAATACCATTACTATTTCTTCTCAGCTCAATATGTACTGGAAAGTTTTTTACTCTAGCAAAGTCACCAATTTTTTCTAGAAAATTTGTCAATTCCTCAAGGTTACTTTCAATAATTTCTTTGAATAAACAATAAACTCTTTGACTGACACTATTATCTGAAGAAAATATATGCTTAAAAATTCCTAGGATAACTGGTTTGCCAATGGAATTATAATAAGCATCTACAGCAAATTCTTCACCATCGATATATTCTTCAATGATCAATGAATTGGTGTTCAATACACTTTCAGGATATAAGTTTTTAGTTTGAGCTATTTCCTCTGTGATTAAATCGATGGTTTTCACCCATTCTGAATAATACCAATTTGAAAAAATAATGTTACGGATAATAGGGGCAATTAAAATACTTTATAGGAGATGTCTCTTGGACTAAAAAGATAAATTCAGACCTAAAAACTTCTATTAAAGGCATTGATTCTGACTCCTGACTCCTGAGGACTGACTTCTATAGCGCTGTGCGCAGCTCATCTGGCAACAGGCAACAGCTCATCTGGGGGAATAAATTGCTGATAATATAAGACTTTTAGCTATTTGGCCTTTCCTGCAATTTGTAAATATACTAGCGCTCATTGCTATCAGAAATATCCTAGCTATTTGTAGCAAACATTTATAAAATTGGTATAACTGGAAACTTTATAAACTCCCATGCTAAAAAAGCCAGTTATTGGTTTGAGTATAAATGGTAGTGGAATTTGATCAAATTCAATTCTTTTGAGGTCTTTTGTAGGTATCTCTCTGAAGTAGAAGTTGGGAAAGATTGATTTTGTTAGTTTCCGGAATTTATACTTATTCTTAAATAGCTCTATTTTTTCAGGAATCTCACTGAAATGTAAATGTTTTGATATCCAATAATAGGAATTTTCAGAGGTAGTGTAAATAGTTTGATTATCTAATTGTTTAACTATCTCATGTGAAAAATTTATCATTTTCTTTGTGGGTTTAATACCCCACCGTCAACGGGGGTGTTCACGCATTACTTGGGGGAGCGAATCCCCATGTAATTTTCCTCCTGTCTCCTGTCTCCTGTCTCCTGTCTCCTTCTTCAATCTACTACCGATATTTGTAGCTTTTTGTGAGAAAAAAAAGGTACACATTTAGTGTTAACCTTTCAACTATCAGCTTCATTACCGAAAAATTGTGGTCTAAAGTCTCCCCTTTTAAGCTATCCCTGATCAGGAACTCCTGAAAACCTTGTGGGGAGCAGGGGAGCAGGGAGCAGGGGAGAAGGGAGAAAGAATCATAGTAGATAGGAAAAACTACTTAAGTTATCAAAAAAAATGTACTTTTTCATACACTTTTTCTCTCACAAAAACCTTTGAAAGACTTGTACATAATTTGTCTATAATGTCTACGTTTTATGTGAAGAAAGATGTTTATAAAGCATTGCCTTTTAAGGGGATAAAAAAAGAGAATATTCCTGATATCAAGCCTCCTTATTCCAGAGGTACTGTTAACGCAGTACCTCCGGAGGAGGCTAACTGATAACTGAAATGACCCTATCAAATCATTTTGAAAGTTTATCCTAACTCTAAGCTAGTCACACCAAAAATATTTGTCCAATCAATATTTGGTTCTCGACCGGAATACATTCTGACACATTCAAAAACAGATTGCATTTGATAATTTTCAACTAAATTAATAGCTTGTTGATTAATATTAGGAACATCAATATAAACATTTTGATTATCCGAATAACTACACAAAGCTAAAAATAACTTTTCTGCTATTTCTTGGTTTTCGGCAAATATAGGACCTATCTTAAATCCTTCTTTGGCTTTTCTAATAACACCATAACCAACTAAATTTCCATCATTAATTATTCCATAACCTTTACCATTTGATTGATTAATCCATGCTTTGAGAAAATTAGGACGGTCGGCAGGAAAATAAAGGCGATCATAACTACAAAGTTTCTCAAAATTAATAGTCTTTAAGTCTTTGACATCTTGAGATATTTCACCAGGAATTATTCCCTGATAACGCAGATGACTATGAGAAGTTTTAAAGCCAGATTTACGGTAAGTATTAACTTGTTCCAAAACACCATCTAAAGCAGCAGATTGATGATTAATTAACTTGAAAGCTTCCTGCCAAGTTTTTAAGCCAAATCCTTTTTTTCTCCATTCAGGTTTGACAATATAAATACCAATAAAATTAAAGTTTTGACTATATCTAACTACAGAAATACAACTTATTGGTTCCCCGTTTAATTCTCCAATTAAAAAACCTTGAGGGTCAGCCACATAAAAATTATTAACATCATCAATTCCAGGATTCCATCCTTCATTATATGCCCAACTTATAGCTAATTTTAAGTCAGCTAGAGTCATTGGACGAACTATAAAATTATCTTGGTTAATACTCATTTTCAAATTTACCTAAAATATCTCAATTTAAACTTTTTTAAATAAGCTACAGTTAGAGCATTCAATCATATTGAATACCTGACTAATACCATTTATCAAAAACTTTTATACTCTATTTGAATCCTAAATTTTTGGAGACGGAATGCTGCATTTAGTTAAACCTTAAGAAACCAACCTCGACGATACATAAATTCAGAAATTCCCCACCAAAATAATACATTCACAATAGCAAAAATCAAAGAACCATTAAATGAACCAGCCCAAGATTGAAAAAATTGTTCATATATCCATGTCTTAATAGTAGGAGAACTTTCAACCATACTAATTTTGTTATAAATCATTAGTCTAGCCAAAAATCCAGAGGCTACAAATATAAAAATGGCATTTAATCCCATCACCTCAAATGGCCGTCCCCATTTTTGCCAACCTTGGACTTCGATCGCTTCATAACAAGCGGCCAGTAAAATTAAAGCCCATCCGCAGGTAAATATTACATAAGAACTTGTCCATAAAGCTTTATTGATGGGAAAAAATAGTCCCCAGATATACCCCACTACTAAACAGCTAAGACCGAAAATGACCAGATTTAAGCTAGTGCGACTTTTGATTGGTTGATGGTTGAGCCATTCCCCTGCAAAGTAACCAATCAAAACGGTTACTATAGCAGCTAAAGTGCTAAATAGACCTTCTGGGTCGTATGGTTTTCCGGCCCACAAATGTTGTTGGGTAAGAATAAGGCGATCGATATAAGCAGCAAGATTTCCTTCTGGGGAAAGGTCGCCAGCGCCATAACCGGGAACGGATATTAATTGCATGGCTATCCAATATCCAATTAGTAATACGGCGGCAAGTCCATAAAGTTGTTTTCTCGAAAGGTTAAGGATGGCGATCGCTGCAAGGAGGTAGGCTAAACTAATACGTTGCAATACTCCCATAATTCTAATATTAGCTAAGTCGTAATTAGGAAAGCCGTTTAGTAGTAAACCTAAGAGGAAAAGTATGAGGCATCGCTGCAAAATTCGCCGATAAATTTGTGGAGTTGTTTGGTTTTTATCGGTGTATTTTGACAGAGAAAAAGTCATTGCTACACCTACGATAAATAAGAAGAAGGGAAATACTAAATCGGTGGGTGTACAGCCATGCCATTTTGCGTGAAGTAAGGGTGAATAAACATAATTCCAACTGCCTGGGTTATTAACAATAATCATACTGGCAATTGTAATGCCACGAAATACATCTAGAGATTTTAGGCGCATTTTTTATTTCGGTTTTGATAGTAGGAAATTATACTACCGCGTTTTGATTCTTATTGGCACTACACTCCCAATTTGTATTCATAAATATCAAAAAAATAAATTCTATAATTTTCCAGCTATAGCGTTTTTATCTGGAATGTGGAAGCCAAGTGCTATTAAAAAAGGTATAGGGAATAGTCAAGGAGTTCATCAATTGATAATGAATAATGAATAATTACCTCTGGTTATGGTTAAAACCGTTACGGAATTGAATATAAGGAAATCTGATTTTTTTTTATCCTTAAAAGGAAAGGCTTTAAAGCAAATGGATTAATTATCAATTGTTAATTATCCATTTTAAAAAAATATTAAATAGCAGCAAATACCAGAATATCAGATACTCAAAACAGCGCTTTTTTTTATCAAAAATTTCAATCTATAGCCATAAGATTTGAGTTGTGAGATATTGGAAACTTTTAGGGAACACCGGATCTAGTAACAGGGAACAGATAAGAATAAAAAAATGTATCATAAACGTATCATGTCGATATAATCATTGCTATCTTATATGCTTTTAAGGAACACCTCAATTCTCAAAACTGATTCCTGATTGCTATATATTTACATCTTAAATAAAAACACTATATAAGTAGTTATTTCATATTCTCTTTTATAACTATGGCGATCGTCAATATTAAACCGTTGTAATACTTCACCAAAAACTTAGTTTTCAAGCCTATGTCTATTCAAAAAACATCTTGATTATTTTTCAAGCTATTGCACTTAATAGAAGCAGGAAATATCAGGAAATATATTACCAAGGTTAGTTCTTATTCCTTTAAATATAGGAATAGTGAGGTCTCAACTATTAGCAGAATTGAGACCAAATGATAGCATAAAAATTAATTTTTTAATTTATGGCTAAAGCTTACCTATTTACCAATTTTAGCTATAGAGTTTCTCCAGTTACTGAGGTACATTTGTTTTTCTTTTTTCTACTCCCTACTCCCAAAAATAAACGAATTTTGTACCTCACCTTTATTGGAAATTGCTATATAAAATAAGTAGCTTTAATCAGAAGGTACATATTTTTTTGCTGCATTCAAGCTTTGTTTATTTAGTTGCGGCTTAAATTACCTTATTGAGGTACTTCTTTGTCATATAAATCAAACTCCTGTGGCGTTCCATTTAATTCAGAGATAAATTTTTCATATAACTCTTGATTACCATTTTCTACATCCCATACTTCATCCACCCAGGTGAGTAAAAAAGCTTCGATTTGATTAACTTCACCATCATCTTTTGTAAAAGATCCCTTACGCAATCTTTCTCTCACTCCATCGCTATTAGAGAGGAGATGCTCTAAAATATCTTTAGATACAAAATCCAACTTATTTTCCACATGTGGGTAAGCTTCAAGAACTTCTTTGATTAGGAGGTCGAATACTTCTTTGTGAGTTATTTTTGCCATGATTAGAACAATTTTTAATTAGTTTTATTTAAAATAAGTTTTTTGGAGAGGCTTTCCCTATATCTTTGTCTTTTTTTAATATTCAATAGATTAAGTAATTTTGCTTTACTCTCGTTGTTAATGCTATTGAAAATATCAAAATATGTAATTAATTTTGCAGAAGTACTTAACTATTTTATTATTGATATTCAGTAACTATTATATTTTTTTATTGAGATAATTTTTAGTTGTCATATTGCTGGACAAATAAATTGATTTAAAATTCAAAAAAAGGTATACTTTAGATAAGTAATAAAAAAATATTTAATTAAATAATTAGACCTTAAAAATTATTCTTTTTTGAGAAGGTAAATTTAACTATGGCTAGCAGTAAAACTGGTATCGAATGGACGGACAAAAGTTGGAACCCTACAACAGGTTGTGATAAGATTAGTCCTGGTTGTACTCATTGTTATGCGGAAGCAATTACAAAACGTTTTACTAATAATTTTCCTGATGGGTTTGCTTTGAAACTTCATCCTGAGCGTTTGAATCAACCTTTAAGTTGGCGTACTCCTAGTAGAATTTTTGTTAATTCAATGAGCGATATTTTTCACGAAGATGTTCCTGTTGATTTTATCAAACAAGTATTTGAAATAATTGGCAAAACCCCTTGGCATATTTATCAAATTTTGACGAAAAGACATGAACGTTTAGTTGATGTAGCACCTCAATTAGAATGGCATGAAAATATTTGGATGGGTGTGTCAGTGGAAAGTCAAAATTATGTTCATCGTGTAGATTATTTACGACAAGTACCTGCTAATGTAAAATTCCTTTCTTGTGAACCACTTTTAGGTGATTTAGAACTTAATTTAACAGGTATTGATTGGGTAATTGTAGGTGGTGAATCTGGCAATAAATATCGTCCGATGAAAGAGGAATGGGTAAAAAATATTTATGAACAATGTCAGGCTGCTAATGTAGCTTTTTTCTTTAAACAATGGGGAGGTAGAACTCCTAAAGCTTCAGGCAGAATTTTAGATGGAAAAGTTTGGGATGAAATGCCGGAACTGTGGAATAAGCATCAAAAAAAATGGAGAGGATACAAGGTAGAATCTAAGGGTAAATCCAGAAAAAAAAAGATTAATGTTTCGATGGGAATATAACTTTTACTTTATCTCCAAATGTATTTTTTTTACGCTTAGATGGTTCTGCAATAATCTGACTTTTAGTTTCTAATTTTATTAGAGCATCTTTGTAATTTTTTTTGATATATCGTTTGCCTACATGATGTTGATTATAGATATCTATCATTGTAATTGTCTGACCCGAAAATTCATTTAAAAGCATATTTTCCAACTCATCAAGTGGTCGGGATAGTTCAAAAAGTAAAGGTTGATATTTTGTTGCAGGATTATACTCAAAAATTGGTACACCTTGTTCAGAAGATGAACTTTCCTTAGCCATAATTTCTTTCATAATTGAGTATCCTCGAATATGCTTTGATATGAAAATAAGATGATGGCTAGTTCTAGTTCCTTCAACATTTTTAAAGCAAAAAGGTAAGACATATCCGCTACCAATATTTTTCAGTTCTTGAGATATATTTTCAATGATATTTAATTCTCTTTCGTATGGCTGCATTTCTTTAAGTTCTTTTTTAAGCTGATTAAATCTCTGTTCACTAAACAAGGCTTTCATGTGTTTTTCTACTGCCTGATTTCCTAATCCCATATTTATTCTGTTGTAATTAAAGAAGAATATACAATCACAACCCCAATCTTTAATTACTGAACCTATTAGTTCACGAGATATACCTTTATAACCCCACGGATCGATAAAAAATAGTGTAGGTACTAAACTAATTTGTTGAAATGCTTGAACAACTTCTTCTCCTACTTCCGTATTGAAAATTCGTGGTTGATATTTTAATGTTTCTATATTTTCGAGAGAGTTTATTGCTTGCTGAAGTGAATCTGTATTATCAGAGTTTTTATCGTTAAAAATAGTAATTAATCTCTCTCGCATATCTTCTTCAGCAATAGCACGTTCTAAAATTAGTAATGGTGTAGATTTTGAACCATCTTGATAACGACCAGGTCCAGAAAACAGATCAATATATGCAATATCTTTGCCCCATTTTTTAGCTTGCGGTATTATGACCTTTGCCCAAGCCCAAAAATATTTAGCTACAATTTCAGCTTTAACTAAAGATGTTTCTCTAGATTCATCAAAAAAAAGAATTATTTGTCATATTCCTACACTTTAAAATATCTAGTAATTATCGCTCTATTTTAATACTTATTTAGATATTGTTCTTATTGGTAAAATTAAGTTTTTGTTAAACCCAGACAATATTTCCACTCGAATATTCTTGAACAATAAATTCCTTTGTTTGATATAGCAATCCTGAATAGGTTGTAACATTTTATCGTAGCGGTTTGCTCTCCAAATCCGATTTTCCCTTGGATTTGGAGACCATTTTTTTGCACAAATCATTTAGGATTTCTATAGCTGATAGCTGACGACTAAATGCTTTCTAGATTTGTTTGTTTAGCCACAACTTAAATCACCTTATTGAGGTACCTCTTTGTCATATAAATCAAACTCCTGTGGTGTTCCATTTAATTCAGAGATAAATTTTTCATATAACCCTTGGTTACCATTTTCTACATCCCATATTTCATCCACCCAGGTGAGTAAAAAAGCTTCGGTTTCATTAATTTCACCATCATCTTTTGTAAAAGAACCTTTACGCAATCTTTCTCTCACTCCATCACTATTAGAGAGAAGATGCTCTAAAATATCTTTAGATACAAAATCCAACTTATTTTCCACGTGTGGGTAAGCTTCAAGAACTTCTTTGATTAGGAGGTCGAATACTTCTTTGTGAGTTATTTTTGCCATGATTAGGACTGTTTTTAATTAGTTTTGTTTAAAATAAGTTTTTTTGGGAGGCTTTTCCTATCTCTTTGTCTTTTTTTAATATTCAACAGATTAGGTAATTTGGCTTTACTCTGATTGTTAATGTTATTTAAAATATCAAATCATGGGATATTTAGATAATATTTATAGCTTAATGCTGAGATGAAGATATAATTATTAATTGTAGTAGTATATAGAAAATATTTTCTCAGTTTTTACAGGGTAAGTATTCAGCTATTAGCATTCAGCATTCAGCTTTTCCTGTAAGGTTAGCTGACACCTTTTTTTTATAAGTTTTAATTCTGCTTGGATAGTAATTCCTCCTTCCAAGATAACGAGTTATAGTGGTTTTCATTAACATAGAATACAGCTATTAGGTCTGTAATTATTAAACTTCAAACATACTTATATTTTGTCTGTAGTCTACCTTTGTGAAAACCGCTAGAATAACTCATAGTTGACGGCTGTTTGCGCAGCATTCCTCAGGAAATGCTTACTTGACAGGAACGTATTTTTCTTCCTTTAAAATATGAACAAGCTCAAAATATTCTTATTAATCGTAATAATATCAGCTTTGATTAATCTGCCGCTGGTAGTAAAAGTTCAGGGTTTTACTACAGTAGATAACCCAGAGTTAGTAGGACTTTCTGCAGTCAAACTCAATGCTTTAACAGAAGATATTCAAAACTTTGTAGACACTGGAAAAATTGCTGGTGCAGTAGGTTTAATTGTCAAAGATGGCAAGATAGCTTATCGTCAAACTTTTGGGTTTAGCAATCTGGAAAAAAAAATTCCAATGGTAGAAAATAATATTTTTCGGATGGCTTCTCAAACTAAAATTGTCACTGGTTTTGCTACTTATTTATTGGCTGAAGATGGGTCTATAAAATTAACTGATCCGGTTTCTAAATATATTCCCTCTTTCGCTAATATGGAAGTTCTAGTACGAGGTAATTCGGGAAGTGGAAATGATTATACTACCACCCCTGCAAAAAATCAGATTACCATTGAGCAATTACTCAATCATACTTCGGGAATATCCTATAATTTCCAGAATCAACCAATTTTATTTCCCTTATTACAAGCTGCTAATATTTCTGATGGTCTTTCAACCACTTCAGGAACTATTGGCGAAATGGTAAATCGTTTAAGCAAAGTTCCTCTAGCTTTTGAACCAGGTACAGATTATCTTTATGGTCTTAACTCAGATGTTTTGGGTTATCTAATAGAAGTTGTTTCCCAAAAACCTTTTGATCAGTTTTTGGCAGAGCGAATTTTTACTCCTTTAGAAATGGATGATACTGGGTTTTTTGTGACTAAAAATAAATTAAATCGTTTGGCAGTTACTTATACTCCAAATGCCAATGAAAATTTAGAATCTATAGGTGAGAAAACTAGAGAATTAAAACCTGGTTTATTTATTGATGAAGCTTATCCTTATCTTACAGGAGATACTTATTTTTCAGGAGGTGCTGGTTTAGTTTCTACTCCTAATGACTTTGCTCGTTTTTTGCAAATGCTACTTAATGGGGGAAATTTAAAGAGTAAAGATGGGCAGCAAATGGTAAAAATAGCTAATCAAGAAACCATTGAAAAATTTCTCTCTATTCGTCCTACAGATCGATTTAAAGATCGTCCTATAAGTGTGGGTTATAAATATACTAATGGGTTTGAAGTTAAGGATAACCCTGAACTTTATCAGAAAATTATTAAACTTAATTATAATTCTGCTGATGCTTATGCACAACTAGGAATAGCTTTACGAGAAATAGGTAAATCTGAAGAAGCGATCGCTCAATTTGAAAAAGCGATAAAGATTAATCATAGACATATCAAAGCTTATGCTCATCTGGGTTTAGCTTTGCAAGATGTAGGTAAAAAGTCTGAAGCTGAGTCTATTTTTGACTGCTCAGAATTAGTAGCTAAATACCAGTTTGCCAATGTAGAAGGATGGGAGATTTTGGCAGCTTATAATAGTGACTTGAAAGATTACATTGTTCGACATCCCACTCTTTTAAAAGACCGACCAGGTAAACCAATAAATAGAGGTAGTCAAACTTACGAAATTTTTACAGATAATACTTCCGTAATGGCAGAACTGAAGCAAAAAATTAATCATTACCTCTTTAATTATTTTAGTCGTTTCACTGCTAACTCTAATGATCAATTTTTCCATAATTTACCCTCAGACTGGAAGCTCAGTGATTGGGCGGTTATTTTAGAGTCAGAAGGATTTCAAAACTCTCATATTCATCCTGAAAGTTATTGTAGTGGCGTTTATTATATTCAAGTTCCGAATAGTATAAAAGAAAATCATCATGGCTCTGGTTACTTAAATTTTGGTACTTCTTTTCCCTGAGAATTGGATATGGCAAAAAAAGAGAAATATACGATTCAAGCAGAAGCAGGATTATTAGTAATTTTTCCTTGTTATTTTTGGCACTCTACTATTCCATTTACTGGAGATAGCAAACGAATTTGTATTTCATTTAATTTGATTCCTCTAGATAGGTAGATCAAGAAAAATATGAGGTTTGGGAAAACACTTCATCTTTTAGGTAGAGGCGAGTTTAAATATAAATCAATTTTCCTCATGTCTCAAATAAAATAATTATGGGTCTGGTTATTGAAATTTTCCTACTTCCTTTCCCTCAGAGTAAGACATGAAAAATCAACAGAAATATCTGATTCAGTCAGAAGCAGGATTATTAGTAATTTTTCCTTGTTATTTTTGGCGCTCTACTATTCCATTTACTAGAGATAGAGACCGAATTTATATTTTATTTAGTTGAATTCCTTGAGATGGAAAAATCTCAATATTTGGCAAAATACTAATCATCTATTAAGTAGGGGCGAGTTTAAGAAATCAATTTTTCCTTATCCTCTCTAACAACATAATTCTGGAGTAGGTTACTGAAATTTTCCTACTTCTTTTTCCTGAGAGTAAGACATGAAAAATCAACAGAAATATCAGTGCAGACTAGAAGTAGGATAATCAGTAATTTTTCCTTGTTATTTCTGGCACTCTACTATTCCATTTACTGAAGATAGTGACCAAATTTGTATTTCATTTAATTTGGAAATAAATAAAGAGGGAAAGTCTCCCTGAGAATAAGTGCCTTGTGCCTTAGAAGCAGAACCTCTGGACTCTATCTAAATTAAAACTTCGATCAGCTAAGGCGATAGCTTGACTTTCCTACTTCCTTTTGGTTAAGACTCTTGATATACTCTTTTTTAGTTAAAATGGAGAAATGTCGTGGATTTATCGCTAATTCCAGCCCAACCAGAACCAGGACTAATAAATGTCCTGATAGAAATTCCCGCAGGAAGTAAAAATAAATACGAGTTTGATAAAGATTTACAAGCCTTTGCCCTTGACCGAGTACTTTATTCTTCCGTACAATATCCTTACGATTATGGTTTTGTCCCTAACACCCTAGCAGATGATGGAGACCCCCTTGATGGAATGGTAATTATGGATGAGCCAACATTTCCAGGATGCGTTATTGCAGCGAGACCCATCGGAATGTTAGAGATGATTGATGGAGGGGACAGAGATGAAAAAATTCTCTGTGTACCAGACAAAGACCCACGCTACACTGAGGTTAAATCTCTCCAAGATATAGCACCTCATCGATTAGAAGAAATAGCAGAATTTTTTAGAACCTACAAAAATTTACAAAAAAAGGTGACAGAAATACTTGGTTGGAAAGATGTTGAGCATGTAATGCCATTAGTAGAAAAATTCGTTAAAGCGGCAAGCAAATAATATTTATTCCAGTATTTTTTGGAATTACAGAAAATTTAGCGGTAGGTTTTCTAGAGATTTTACTCAAATGAAAACCTACCTCTATTTTTTAAAAAGACCTGTTAACTTTTTAAAAATCCTGAACTTATGGCAAAGGAAGAAGGAAGAAGTAAGAAGGAAGAAGTAGGAAAAAAAGAAGGCTTTAGTTATCTATGAGAGAAGGCTTAAATTTCCTATAGACATTAATGCTCTTGTTTACACGCTCTGCAAGGACACGATATGAGTGAGTTTTTTCTAGGTCAATGCTCCACAAACAGGATTTACCAATATCCTAACTAATTAACATAGTGCTATAAAAATAGAAAAACCTTCTGTCCTCAGCACAAGTGCGTTCTGCTACAAGGTATTAAAATCATAAATTTGAGTTTACTAAAAATTAGTTAGTTCTATTTCAATTTTTCTAAATTTTCTAGAGTAGTCAAATAAATTTATTTGTTGGTTTACAAAAAGAATACCCAGCATACTCAATCTCTGCTGCATACTTATGTGCCACCATATCAACTAATTCAGAATCATAATATTTCCAATAATCTTCTCGATTTGATTTATTACGGACAGGGAGCTGAAAGTTTTCTAATTCTAATATTTGGGATACTTTTCTAAAGTCGTTCTCAAGAGATTCAAAACGCATAACAAAATTAACTTCAGGTTTACTTGACGGTAAACCATTAGTATTTAGATAGTAAAACATTGTTGGTACTTTTTCCAATAAATCAATAAACTCATCTCTGTTCCAAGTTTGGGTTTGACGATGTGGCGAAAAAAAGAAAGAAATCATTATTTCCCAAGGGTTTCTAATAACGGCAAATTTATAAAGAGAATGAAAAACGTCTGGTTGCAAAACTTTATAGTATTCGAGTAAAGACGAGTGTTTGTTTATGTTAGGGAAATTTTTATTTATTACTCCAAATCTATTTACACCATCGTGCAAATCGGTAGGGCAAACAATTTCATCTTCAGAATAATACTTTAGAACATTCTGAATTGAATTACCTGCTGTTTTAGGAATGTGAATAAACAAAAACTTTTTTTGTATGGAAAGCATCTTTAGAATTGATGGAGTAAATATTTTTTTTGCTTGTTGCCATCCTCCGACCCATCTTCCCTATTCCCTACTCCCTATTGAAGAAGGAGACAGGAGACAGGAGACAGGAGACAGGAGGAAAATTACGTGGGGATTCTCACCCCAAGTAATTTTGAACACTCCAGTTGACGGTGGGGTATTAAACCCACAAAGAAAATGATAACTAAAACAAAAAACTATAGCAATCCTATTTAAGTTGTAATATTTTGGTGGTAGAGGCGAATGGCTATTCGCCCGTACAGGAGTCAGGAGTCAGTCCTCAGGAGTCAGAATATGAAAGGTTTTCAGTTCAAATTAACTATTATAAAAATTGTCACAACCAATTTAGGGTTGGTATATTTAGATATATCTAATAATAAAAACTAAAATCAATTATCGAACAGAAATCATCAATTATTTTCCCCTACTCCCTACTCCCTACTCCCTACTCCCTACTCCCTCGACTCTAAAATTTCAGTAAATAAAGCTTCATAACTATTCAAAGCATTTTTAGACCCAAAATTTTCTTCTGCATATTTTCTTCCTTGCTGACCCAGTTGCTCAAGTTTTTCTGGATTTTCATATAATTCTACAATTGCTTGTGCCAAAGCTTGAGAATCTTCTGGAGTAACTACTATTCCACCACCACTTTCATTAACAACTCTGATTGCCGTACCTGTATCTGGAACAGAAGCTACTATTGGACGACCACTAGCAAGAATAACAGGAATTTTTGAAGGTAAATTAAAAGCAGTAACAGTCTTTTTCTGTATTACTAACCCAACATCAGCAGCAGATAACATTTCTGGTAATTTTTCTCGTGGTACTAAAGGGAGCAAAAGTACATTATCTGCTTGATATTTATCGCAACACTCTTGTAATTGTTGACGCGCTTTTTCTTCCCCCAAAATTACGAAACAAATTTCCGATTTTTCCTTGAGACTAACAGCAGCTTTAACTACAGTTTCTAATCCTTGAGTTAGAGCAATATTCCCAGAATAAACAACGACAAATTTATCTTGAAGATTATGTTCCTCTCTAAATTGATTATTTTTATTTAGAGGTCTAATAAAATTCAGGTCTACCCAATTAGGAATACAAACAAGTCGGTCTGGAGAAACCCCTTGTTCAACTAAATTAGTGACAAAATCTTCAGCAATAACGCTAATTTTAGCAGCTTTTAGATAAGCTAATTTTTCTACAGCTTGAGCTATACGTACTATCCAACTATCTTTTTTAACTAATCCAACTCTTACAGCAGCTTCAGAAACAATATCCTGAATATTTAAGACCACAAAAGAATTAGAAAATAATCCGTAAAAACTAACTGGTAAAGAAATTAGTATAGGAGGAGTCGTTGCAAAAATCACATCAGGTTTCCAACCATTAAAAGCTTGCCAAAGACTAGAAACAATAAAACTACCATCTAGCAATAATCGAGCTAAAACCCCTGGTTTAGAACCTTTAATATGGATATAACTACGTTGGACTGTCACACCATTTAGTTCCTCAGTTAAAAAAAACTTACCTTTGTATTCATCATAAATTTTACGTTCAGGATAATTTGGCATACCAGTCACCACACGAACTTGATGACCACGTTTCACAAAACCTTCTGCCAGTTCCGTCATTAAGGGAGCAATACCAATTGGTTCTGGGTAATAATTATAGGAATAAATAAGAATACGCATAGTTTAACTAATTAAGTTAACATTTCGAGTATAACTAATGGAAGATAAAAGCCTGATGAATTGCTATAGCAGTCAAAGGAAAGGTGAGAACATATTAAAAGCTTAAAACTCAGACAACGCAAGATTTTTCTTTCTTTCTTCTCTCCTAGATAACTAAAGCCTTCTTCCTTCTGACTATATTTGAGAATTAACTATATCAAAATCTTTCTTCTTCCTTCTACTATATTTGAGAATTAACTATATCAAAAGAGGTTGACTGTGAACCTATCTCAGTCATCAGATTTTCACTAAAAACTCTAAATATTTTGAGAGTTAAAAACTAAAAATTAAGTTTTTCAAACATATTTTACTTAAACAAATAAGGCTGTTAAAAATAGTGGGATAGGTTTGTATATGTTTCAATCAAAAAACTTGATTTTTAGTTTCTTTATTTTCTCGTCTTTAGGTATTTAACAAAACTTATTTAGGATAAGTAAGTGTTAAGCTCCTGTTGTCGATCAAAGCAAAAATATCTAATCTAACTAATAGTTAATTCTCTCTGTTTATTGATATTGAAGAAGGAGACAGGAGACAGGAGACAGGAGACAGGAGACAGGAGGAAAATCACATGGGGATTAGCTCCCCCAAGTAATTTTGAACACCCCCGTTGACGGTGGGGTATTAAACCCACAAAGAAAATGATAAATATACTTGAGGCTAGTTGAGTTTATGATTAAAGTTAGAATCATCAGATTTATCAAGAGATGACTCAACATTATAACTATTTTCAGAATATTTAAGGGTAATACAGATAAAACTTAAATCTATAATCATTTAAACATATTGAGATTTAAAGCTAATATATATATTAGTGGAAAAAAGTTATAGGTTAAGAAGGATCAGGAAAAAGTATAGTATTTTAATTCTTCTAATAAGCTCCACCACTTTTGTCAAATAAGATTCCCACAGTCTTAATAATTAACTTTATATCGTACATTAAACTCCAATTTTGTTGATACTTTAAGTCCAACCTAATAATATCTTCAAAATTTTTCACTTGAGAACGACCATTAACTTGCCATTCTCCTGTCATACCAGGTTTAACATCTAAACGCTGCCATTGAGGTACTTCATAACGTTCCACTTCATCAGGAGTTGGGGGTCTAGTTCCAACTAAACTCATATCTCCCTTCAGTACATTCCAAAACTGAGGTAACTCATCCAAACTCTTTCGCCTCAAAAAGCTACCAACTTTAGTAATTCGTGGATCATTTTCATTCTTAAAAATTGCACCTTGAGCTTGATTTTTGATTTGATTCTTAAGTTGTTCTGCATTTACACACATAGAGCGAAATTTCCACATTCGGAATTTTTTTCCCATCCAACCACATCGTATTTGACCAAAAAATATCGGACCAGGACTATCAAGCTTAATAAAAATAGCGATGGGAATAAACAAAATACCTGTAATAAATAATCCTACTAAAGCACCGACAATATCAATCAGACGTTTTACCCAAGATTTGATAGAAGGATGAGTAACAGGAAGTTGATTTTCTTCTAATTTACTATTGCTTTTGCTTTTAACTTCTGAATCTGGGCATTGTTCGATGATTAAAATTTTGTCTAGTCCAGTTAAATAAAATACCCCCATAACTAGAGAATTAACACCAGATAACAGAAACTCTATATTTTTTTCCCTTGCTATTTTTAAATTTGTTACTAGAGAACCAATTCCACAACTATCGATAAAATTAGTGTGACTAAAATCAATAATAATTTTGCCTATAGTATTTTCTGATTGTAAAAGTTTTTGGCAAGTTGATTTAAATAATTCTGCCTCTGAGACAGTAAAACGAAGAGGCAAATGAATGACAGGAGTTTTATCCCTAAAAGTGACTTGAATATCTGTTTCTGAGGTTTGGCTGACCATGAAATCTTGGTTCCTATTTTTTATGATTATAGTTTTGCTTCTACAAGAGTTTTTTCTGAGGTTTTCTTGGCATAATCAGTTTAAGAATTATGCTCAAACGATCATATAGAAATCACCTTAATGGTTGACCACCCTCTAGATTAATGATTAGCAATTGTTCAATACTAATGTATGAACTTAAGTATATTAATCTCTGTCAACTACCTTCAAGAATAGAACATATTCAGATGGTATCAGCAGAAACCAAACTGCTTTTTCCGTTAATCTGTTAATCTAGTTATATCGCCATCATAACACCAAAATAACTAGGAGCAATTTGAGTGGGTTTTTACTCAGGGGCGAGTCTAGTTTTGACTATTTTACTACTACCCACCCAAGACTTCCTGTCTAATTATAGATATTTTCAGAGCGTGAAGTTTCACGACTTCCTTTAACTCTGGCCTTCGCTTTAGCTGCACCGCGTTTGAGAGCTTGAAGCCGTGCTTCATATTTTGCCCTTTGTCGTTTTTTAGGAGTTTGTTCAATTAAAGTTTTCAGAGCGCTGCCCAGACTTTTATAAGCATTGGGAAGAGAGTAACCAAAACGAGTTGCTAAGGCGATCGCCTTATCGTCTGCTTCTATTGCCTCTTTGAGATTACGTTCTCCATTATTCTTCTGATAGAGTCTATACCCAGATACACCACACAAAGCTAAAGCTAGAACTAAAAGTAGACCATCCTGTACCCATAGCTCACCCACAGCACCCCCTAAACCAATAGCAAGGGCAGCCATTTCCCAACCATCCCTGGGAATTGTATCGTTTTGAATTCTGGCCACTTCATGCCAGAATAACAGGTTACGTTGGTCTAATGCTAATTGCTCCCAAAGTGTTAGGTCGATGGATATTTCTATTTGGTCTTTGCCTATTTCTTCGCTGCGAATGAGTGGAGGATTAACTTCAATGGACTTTTCTACCATGACCCAACTTTGTAATTCTGGTGGTAGTAAGCCTTTTAGACGCCTAATTTCACTCATTTCGGCTCTGGCAGTGGCAGTAGCATAAGATGTCATAGTTTGTTTGAGTCCTATAGATTTTTCAACACATAGTTATCCTTTATTTAAATAGTTTACCGTAAGATTTCAAACAGTATGTTTTCTACTCTTGCTTAGGGATATAGGAGTTAGGTGAAAATTCACACTTATTAAGTTACTTAGATTGTGAGTTTTATAGATAGGAATTTGGATTCATATAAATATAAATTATGGTTCTCTTGAAAAAGAAACTTTGTATTTAGGGAGAAAGTTTGCAGATTTGATTATGTTTAGGAGGAATAAAGTTAAATAATTTGAGATGAGATACCTGTCTGAAAAAGCTTCCGGCAACAAGATTTTGAAGATTTATCAGTCTAGTATGATTGAGTAATTACGCTCTAGAGTGTGATGAATAATTCCTGATTTTCAACAGTTGGAATACAAGGCGAGGAGAAAATAAAAAAAGTACAATAGTTGATGAAAGTCTTTACAAATAAGTGTTAAGCATAGTCTTCGACCGTAAAATTTTGATGCCTACTAATAATCTACAGTATTTGATCGTGGTTGAGGGGAAAAAATCAAATAATTTATAGCAATCATATTTCACTTGTAAGATTTTAGTGGTAATTAGGAGTCAGTCCTCAGAAGTCAGAATATAAAAGGATTTTGACCGATCTTATTTGATCGATCTTAATTGTTCTTAAATATCTCATAAATCATTCCTGATTGTTATATTTAGATATCTTTCTGGAAAAGCTATGAGGCAACTAAGAGCTTGAGTTGTATACAGCAGTTTTGGTGAGGAGGTGAGATACATTTTTACTTTACATTAAAATATATTCTCTTTTCTCTGTTTTCTTCTGGATATGTTACCTAATTGTCCATAATTTTGTACTTCTGGAAAGTTGCAGACTACTGTATCTAATCTTTTCAGTAATTAAGATTAATCTACAGTATTTGATTATGCTGAGTCGGAAAAAATTCAAGAATCCAAAATCAGGAGATATCTGTCTGAAAAAGCTATCAGACAACTAAGAGCTTGGAAAAGTTATATATCTCATCTTTTGAGTAATTATGATCTAGTGGTCTGTCAAGATAGTTGTGAGTACTAGCAAATCAAAAAAAGCATTACCCAAAATCTAAAATTACAAAAATATATTCATCATTTCAAATTTGTGCAGATCACTATAGTAAATTAATTTGTGTAATGAATGATTCTTGGTTTTTGACAGTTAACAGACAAGGTAAAAATAAAATCCAAATTAATAGTACAGAGATTTATCAAAGTTTGTATTTAGAAATTAAACAAAGACTAGAACTAGATATTTCAGTAGTTCAAGTATTAGAGTGGATGGTGAATACGGTAGTAGTTGCTTATGAAAATTATCAAAGACAACATAATACTAAAATAGCCCAATTAACTACTGGAGCGCTGAATAATTCAAAACGCAGATGGCATGAGTTTATAGTTACTGGATTTTTCGCTAAAGTAGCCATAAATTTTGATTTAGAGTACAAAATACCTCTGATAACTTTCAGACTTTCTAGTTCAAGAGATGAAACTCAACCTGAATTTTTCAGGATTTTTCAAACCAAAGAATTTCAAACAAGTTATCCTCTGGAAAATATTGAAACAATTAAAAAGAATTTTTTTCTCAAGTACTGATTATATTATTTCTGTAATTGAAGATGAGCAGCTTTTCCCGTCAATCCAGCCATACATAGAGCTACAAGCACAGCAACCATAATATTTAGGAGTAGAAATTTATGATTTATTAAAAGGTAGACTTAAGGCTAGAGAAGTAAAAGCTTTTATCTCTGTTAAAGTTAGGAATTATTCAGTTTCATCAATCATCTAGGTTTTAGCTTTGAGAAAATCAGAAATAGGAAACTGAGATGGGAATAATTATATTTTGGATAGAGCAAATTTTGATACTATTTGTGGCGTTTTGTCAATGTCTATAATTACTTAGGTACTTTTACTTATGCAAAATTTGTTTTTTTGAGCTTATTTTAGCTTGCTGCAAATCGCAATATCTAGGATATTTTTAACGTAAATACTGGATTGTAGCTTTGTTGAAAGGAGGTTATTTTTGTTTTAGATATAAAATTAGCATCATACCTTAATGTTCAGAGTATGATACAAATCCCTGAAACAACGCAAGCTCGTGAAATATTTTGTAATAATTGAGAAAAAAAGGGATTTTTTTGATTTGCACAAACAATCTTAAAGCTTATTTAGATTAGTAAAAGTTATCTATATTCTCTTGGCCTCAAGTTTTGATTTAAAGGTAGTTTGTGATCGCTTAAAGTAAGAAAAAATTGATAGATTGTCAGGACTTACGCAAATACACTATATGTAGCATATGCTAATCTATGCGATTGCTGACGCAAAGCTCCGCTAACGCTACAATATCTAGCATGGAAATGTTTTTTATTCATTACTGTATCGTCAAAAATCAAATATCCATCCCTAGTAGTTTCAATTTCTTCTTTGACATTTTTCCATATTTTTTCTAGTTTAAAATCTGTGAATGAGATGAAAATTGTCTCTGACTTAAGTCATCAGCAAGAATTAGTGACTATAGAAAATTATTACCTCATATCTAAGTCAAATAAAATCGGTAAATTCAGAAAACCTCCACAGAGGATTTTTGTCAGTCAGTGGTAAATTTTGACAAGAGAAAAAGACTATTAAATAAGTTAATCTTTTAAATCACTATCAATGAGAACTGCAATAAAGAGTGCAGGTTCTTTACCATTATTTACCCATGCGTGATTAGTGCCTCGTTGAACAACAACATCAAATGGTTTTAACCGAACTTCATCATCATCTAGTAATAGAGTCACATCTCCTTTTAGTAAAATAATATAATCTATTGTTTTTGTTTTATGCATTGTAGGATGTCGAGTTGTATCAACTCTGTCTTGAGATGCACCTATTTTGGCAAAACCTTCAGCTACTAACTCCTCAAGCTTTTCCTTTGGCACTCCTTCTGGAATAGGATTTATCGCAAAATACCTAAATTTGGTTCCTCCTTTTGAAGGAGACAAAAGTATATCAGTATCAGCTCTATCAATTTCATCAAAAGTATCTATTTGATTTCCATCAGTGTTCCATATTTCAAATAGTCCTCCAACTTCCTCGCCTATCGATTTTGCTGGGGGTCCGTCAATCATTATGATTGATTTACCATCAGCATTATGTCCTGTAACAATTCTTCTCAATCCTTCCATAACTTTTCCTTTTAATAATTAATAACTCAAAGATTTACCGAGATATATTATACCCAAGGAAGTAATCAATTTTGTCAAAATTATCGGCATTTTTTTCTGGCAAAATTTCTCGATAAAATGAGAATTACTTCCTATTTCTTCCCTCTACCAAAATTACTGGAGTTGCCAAATTATCTCCTTAGCTGCCAGTCTCAGAAAATTAGTAAATTCACTAAACTATCAGCAATTATTTTTATGATGTAGTAAATTTTGCCCAAATTATCTGTGACAAAATTTGTGGATTAAATGAGAATTATCTCCTATTTCTCCCCTCAATCAAAATTACTGGAGTTGCCAAATTTCTCCTGAGTTGCCAAATTATCTCCTGAGTTCCCAGTCTCAGAAAATTAGTAAATTCACCAAACTATCCGCAAATATTTTTCTGAGGAGTCGGTAAATTTTGGCAAAGTTTTCGGAATTATTTCTGTGGCAAAATTTGTGGATTAAATGAGAATTCTCTTCTATTTCTCCCCTCAATCAAAATTACTGGAGTTGCCAAATTTATCCTGAGTTGCCAGTCTCAGAAAATTAGTAAATTCACCAAACTATCTGCAAATATTTTTCTGAGGAGTCGGTAAATTTTGGCAAAGTTTTCGGAATTATTTCTGTGACAAAATTTGTGGATTAAATGAGAATTCTCTTCTATTTCTCCCCTCAATCAAAATTACTGGAGTTGCCAAATTATCTCCTGAGTTGCCAGTCTCAGAAAATTAGTAAATTCATCAAACTATCTGCAAATATTTTTCTGAGGAGTCGGTAAATTTTGGCAAAGTTTTCGGAATTATTTCTGTGGCAAAATTTGTGGATTAAATGAGAATTACCTCCTATTTATTCCTTCAACTAAAATTACTGGATCGGAATTATTTCTCTGACAAAATTTGTGGATTAAATGAGAATTACCTCCTATTTATTCCTTCAACTAAAATTACTGGAGTTGTAAAATTATCTCCTGAGTTCCCAGTCTCAGAAAATTAGTAAATTCACCAAACTATCTGCAAATATTTTTCTGAGGAGTCGGTAAATTTTGGCAAAGTTTTCGGAATTATTTCTGTGACAAAATTTGTGGATGAAATGAGAATTCTCTTCTATTTCTCCCCTCAATCAAAATTACTGGAGTTGCCAAATTATCTCCTGAGTTGCCAGTCTCAGAAAATTAGTAAATTCATCAAACTATCTGCAAATATTTTTCTGAGGAGTCGGTAAATTTTGGCAAAGTTTTCGGAATTATTTCTGTGACAAAATTTGTGGATGAAATCAGAATTCTCTTCTATTTCTCCCCTCAATCAAAATTACTGGAGTTGCCAAATTATCTCCTGAGTTGCCAGTCTCAGAAAATTAGTAAATTCATCAAACTATCTGCAAATATTTTTCTGAGGAGTCGGTAAATTTTGCCAAAGTTATCGGGATTTTTTCTGTGACAAAATTTGTGAATGAAATCAGAATTTTCTCTGACTCCCTCTTGTCAGAAAAAATTAGTAGAGCGAGTCAAACTTACCCTACTATTTCTACAACTAAAGTCTACAATTTAGGAATTTTTATTGCCGAAAAATCTGTCGATTAAACCTTAGCTTCTTCCTTAACCAACTTATCCCAACCTAAATCCTTCAAAGCATGATTTCGACGCAACGGACGAGTTACTAATTCCAAAATATCACGAGCATTTGTAAACCCATGAATTTGAGCAAAAGTAAACTCAACAGACCACTTAGTATTAATCCCTCGTGCCTCCAAAGGATTAGCATGAGCCATACCAGTAATTACCAAATCTGGCTGTAATTCATAAATCCTTTTAATCTGATTATAATTATCAGGTTTCTCAATTATTTTTGGCAAAGGCGTACCCATTTCGTGACAAGTTTTTTCCAACATTTCCAACTCAGCCTTTTGATATCTTTTATCCATATAAGGAATGCCAATTTCGGGGCAAATCATCCCACAACGAATCAAAAAACGAGCCAAAGAAATCTCCAACAAATTATCTCCCATAAAGAAGACAGACTTACCACGAATTAACTGAATATAGCCCTCTAAATTCTTCCAAATTTGCTCTTCTCTTTCTGCTAACCCTTGAGGTTCAATGCCAAAAACAGAACAAATCTTCTCAATCCAAGCCCTACTTCCATCCGGTCCTATAGGGAATGGCGCACCAATTAATTTACACTTCCGACGACGCATTAAAGTAGTAGCAGTCCGACTCAAGAAAGGATTTAAACCTGCCACATAATATCCCTCTTCAATTACTGGTAATTCTGTGTAACGTTTAGCAGGCAACCAACCAGAAACTTTAATCCCTTGCTTCTTCAATTCCAAAGTTAATTGAGTTACAACTGGGTCTGGTAAAGAGCCAAATAAAACTAAAGGTGGATGCTCAACATACTCAGATTCTTCCGCAGCAACCTCCTCTTTTTTCTTACCAAAACTTAAGAGTTTTTGTATGCCACTTCGTTCTTCTTTTTCCGCTTCAGGAGCTTGATTAGGACAACGAGCTGCCATAGCTGCTAAGACAGTATCTTCCCCTTGAGTAAAGGCATAATCCAAACCATTAGCACGAGCAACCACAATTGGAATACCAATTTCTGACTCTAATTTAGGAGCCAAACCTTCCAAATCCATTTTGATAATTTCAGTGGTACAAGTACCAATCCAAACTATCACACTGGGGTTCCTATCACGCTTAATTTGTAAACATAAACGTTTCAATTCATCATAATCATTTAACTTAGCTGAAATATCGCCTTCTTCTAACTCAGCCATGGCGTAACGAGGTTCAGCAAAAATCATTACTCCCATGGCATTTTGTAAGAAATAACCACAAGTCTTAGTACCAATTACTAAGAAGAAACTATCTTCAATTTTTTGATAAAGCCAAGATACACAACTAATCGGACAAAAAGTATGATAATTACCAGTTTCACATTCAAAAGTTAAAGCTTCAGGTGCAACAGTATTAGTCATAAAAAAATACTCCTATTTATCAATAATTTTTTTGGGGAAAAATCAATGCTAATGCTAGTAAAAAGTCTACTTTTATGTAAGCATTTTCTACAGAATCCTACGCAAACAGCCGTCAGTTATTAGCTATCAGCTATTAATCTTGGGAAAGATCATAGTAATCGATAAATTGAAAAATAATAAAAAATTATTGCCAAACTCTCTTTGCCCAACCTTAGAAATAATTATTCATTATTAATTGCTGAGAGCTGACAGCTAATAGCTGAATGCTTACTTTTATAGCACGACAAAAAAGTGTGAGGATCGTTGAAAAATCTATAAGTTGACAGGTAATAGGTAATAGTTTTGAGTTAAGTAGATAACTGATTTCTCATCGCTATGTATTAGACATAGGCGTGAAAAAGATATAGACTTTTTGTAAAAGTAGGGAATAGGGAAGATGTTTTTAGCAAAAAAACACGGAAAATGATTTTTTGAGTTATTAAACTCTAGTTTATAGCAAATAAAGGGCAAGTTTATTTTCTGGAGATGTCTATTGAAATATAGCAAGGAACGAGTTGGTGTTTGACATAAATTAATGATGAACCGTAAGACAGAGAAATACTTTTCCCACTGTTGCCTGTTGCCTATTTCCTACCATAGCATTGATAAATTACATTTTTTTGAACTGTGTTTTTTTTGAGTAAAAGAAATCATCCTTGATGCTAATACTATTTCAACCAGCACAGCCATATAAATCAATAGTTAATGTAACTTTTATATCTGCTAAAAATCAAAACATCGCAAATAAAACAAACCAGTCAATATCAATTTTCCTATTGTTTAACCGTAAGCATTCAGCTATTAGCGGTCAGCGCTTCCCTACGGGATACTACGCAAACAGCAATGAAAATGAACCTAAATAGCTCAACTTAGCTGATGCCTTTGGTTTTTCCCAGACTTTTAATTCTTGCTCAAGCTCAATCCTAATTCCTCCTCCAAATCCAATAAGCTAGGAAAGGTGAGAGCTGAGAACTGAGAGCTGAGGGCTGAATGCTTACGTTTATCCCAACAACCCTTCAAGATCGTCATCATTAGAAGACTTTTTATCACCTGCTAAAGAATCTAGATCGGCCTCATCCAAATCTAGTTCATCTCCATCGAGATCGAGGTCCAAATCTCCCAAATCATCAGAAGACAAATCATCAAATTGATTATCATCTCCCAAATCGCTAAGATCCATATCACCCAGCTCATCCAGTCCAGACTCATCCAACTTTGCCGATGTATCTTCAAATGGATCGGGAATATCTTCTGCCACAAAGTCGGAGCTATCTTCTCCAAGATCTAGATCGTCAGAACCATCTCCATCTAGATCGCTGAGGTCAAGGCTAACCAAGTCATCTGCTGCTTCTGCTGCGGACTCCATTCCCAAGTCCAAATCATCATCCACTTCCGAGTCAGAATCCAGTCCCATATCTAACTCATCCACTTCTGATTCTATTCCCAAGTCCAAATCATCATCCACTTCCGAGTCAGAATCCAGTCCCATATCTAACTCATCCACTTCTGATTCTATTCCCAAGTCCAAATCATCATCCACTTCCGAGTCAGAATCCATATCCATATCTAACTCATCCACTTCTGATTCTATTCCCAAGTCCAAATCATCATCCACTTCCGAGTCAGAATCCATATCCATATCCAACTCATCCACTTGTGACTCCAGGTCTAACTCACTCTGGTCATCATCAAGCAGATCATCAGCATCAGATTCCAGATCCAATCCTGAAGCCATAATAGCAGCTCCACCAACAGCGGCAGCTCCACCAACAGCGGCAGCAGTACCCCAATTATTAGAATCTTCATTCTGGTCTGGCATAATTGGGGAATAAGATCCTGGTGACTGTTGAGGATCGTCAGACAATATTGATGTTGATTTGTCTATGGAAGAATCTGGTTTTTTACCTATGGCAATGTCTGGGTCAAAATTTAACCCTAAAACTTCTATTAAACTATCTGCATCTGCCTTGAGTTTAGAGAAAGGCAACATTAATGCCTCTAACTCTGGTTCCAGGGCATTAAGAATTCCCAAGATAAGGTATGACACAGGTCTCCTTCCTCCATCAGGAGTCTGGACCGTATTTTCATCTGTCATGTGCAGTACCAACCATGAGCGATTTTTTTGGTAGTACTGCAGCCATTTTTGTTTGAGGGACGTTGATAATTGTTCAAAGAAAACCATGACTTATATATTCCTTATCCTGAGAAGAGCTAAGTCTATTAAACCATCATCAGGTCAAGCTTTTCATCCTCTGATACAACTTCAGGTTTACTGGGATTTAAGTAGAAATCAGAGAGTAAGGAGAATAAATCGCGGTCTTGAGATTCGTTGGGCACTACTCCTTCTGGCAATGCCAAAATTTGGTCGGCAATGTTCAGGTAATAGTTACAAACGTATTGGAGTGAAGGATCGTTTTCGGCCATCTCGAACAATGTTTTGCCTTTGACACGAGAAACTCGAATATCTTCAATTAGTGGTAGGACTTCTAGTACTGGCATTGGTACGGCTTCTATATATTTATTGATTAGGTCGCGCTTGGATGTACGATTACCTATTAGGCCAGCTAAACGTAGAGGATGGGTACGAGCTTTTTCACGGACAGAGGCGGCAATGCGATTAGCTGCAAAGAGAGCATCGAAGCCATTATCTGTGACAATCATGCAGTAGTCTGAATAGTTTAGTGGAGCTGCAAAACCACCACAAACTACGTCACCGAGTACGTCAAATAGAATGACGTCGTATTCGTCAAAGGCATTTAATTCTTTGAGTAGTTTGACTGTTTCGCCGACAACGTAGCCACCACAACCTGCTCCAGCTGGTGGTCCACCTGCTTCTACACAGTCTACACCACCGTAACCTTTATAAATGACATCTTCTGGCCAGATATCTTCGTAATGATAGTCTTTTGCTTGTAATGTGTCAATAATTGTGGGGATGAGAAATCCTGTAAGGGTAAATGTGCTGTCGTGTTTTGGGTCGCAACCGATTTGTAGGACTTTTTTACCACGTTTGGCTAAGGCAACTGAGATATTGCAGCTTGTTGTAGATTTACCGATGCCGCCTTTTCCATATACTGAGAGTTTCACTTTTTTTCTCCTTGATAATTTTTTAATTTAGATGAGGCTGAAGAATTTTTAATACTAAGCTCAAATTTTGTCTATTTTTCAGCTTGTGTTTGATTGCAGTGAGCTGTCAGCTTTTTTGTTTCTCTTGTGGGGAGAATGAAAAACTGGCCAATGTACTTATTTGATACGCAAACTGCTGGTTATGGAGATAAAGTCCAGATTTATTAAAGGTTTGTCAACCTATTTTTTTGGGCTTCTGAAAAGAATTATTGTCTAACTTCACCACAAAAAAAAGAGGGGCAAGATTTATTAGATGCTGTAAAAAGAATTATTGAGATTTAGTATTTTATAAATTTGATTTTTTATTTTAATTAATCGCTTTTAATCTAATTTAATCATCTTATAAATTATTTGTGTAATTTATTTATTATAAAAAGTAACAATATTAAAAAAATTAGACCTTGAAGAATTTTAAGACAAATTTGATGGCTCAAATCAAGGCGATCGCAGACTTTGATATAAGAAGGGTTCTCTGGTTTGCTCTGATAATGAGACGATTGCCCAATAGTAAATTCAATTATTTAGGAAGACAATTGCCCAAGGTTAATTTTTATAACAAAAAATTTGATTAGTCCAAATAGATTTCTATAGGAAATTGGGCAGAAAGCAAAGGACAGAAGATAGATACTAAACCTATTGGTCAGAATTAATGGCTTCAATACCAATTTTTAGGTCGGAAATTCTCTTTTTTGTCACAGGAACATCTCCTGTAGGTGTCTTATTATTCGTAACATTCTTTTTTCAAGCATTGCATAATACCAATTACTATGCATTAATGCTTAATTTAGGTAGCACTTCAATTTAAACCCCGTCTTTAAGGCTATGCTTTACCCATATCTATTGAATTCAAGTGCAGGATAGGGAAGAGCAGGGAGAGGGCGAAGGTAGGGAAGTAAAGACAAACCTGGCATGGCATAAATCATTCCGCACAGAGGTAGGTAAAAGCAAATCAGCAATGGGTGCACCATTTGATTTCTAACAGCTAGAATGGCCGGAAAATTACGCTGAAATAAAATCCAGAGTCTTGAGCATTATTGCCACGATCGTCCAGGTCTACTAAAGGGATGCCATAGTCTAAACGCAAATCAAACTGTGGCAGTGGTTGCCAAATCAAGCCTATGCCTGCCCCTGCTAAAAATCTTTGGTCTGGTAAAAATTCATTATTAGGGTTACTACCATCATTCCAAACAGCTCCAATATCTATAAAAGGAGTAAGTTGTATTGATGGTAAACCAGACTCATCCCGATAGACGGTAATCCGGTCTTCTATAGAAAACCGAAAACCATTATCCCCGGAACGTATATTCTGGCGATAGCCCCGTAACGACAAACCACCGCCAATAATAAATTGTTGGTATGGCAATAGAGGAATTGAGGATAACTGCAAATCTCCCTGGACAATCAATAAATGATTAGCACTTAATCTTTGTACCCTTTGCACTTGGCCTAGCCAACTGAAGAAATGTCCATCGGGTTGAGGATCTTCCCTCTCTGTCGCGTCAAATAAATTAGTGCCAATATTAAATTGCGATCGCAAAGCCCAAGCTCCTTGAGAGTCTCGGCGAATGTAGTCTTGTCCCAACCTAATCACAGTAGTACTGTTAACACCATCTTCTTCTGGAGTTTGAGGGTCATCAAAAAGTTGATCGTCCAAAAAAGTCTCTGTACGCTGATAACTCAAGCCTACAGAAAAAGCTAACTCTTCTCTAGGAGTTTGTAGAAAAGGCTGACGGTAACTAAACTCATATACATCCGTTGTGCCACTAATCTCTATACCTTCAAAATCTTGACCAATTCTATTACTGTTGGGTGCTGCTCTAAACTGTAAAGTGCCATTCATAGAGTTGATGGGCAAATTGTAGATAAAGTCAAAAACATCTGATTCATCGCTAAAAAGTCTGGTGGTGTTGTAGGATGCCACAAAAAAATCACCCCGCCCTGTCAAGTTGCGATGTAGTAAAGTCGAACCTATTCTTTCAGATCCGACTGTGGGAGGTGAGTAATTATCAGTATTTATACTAAACTCAAGAGGGTTTGCTTCTGTGACACGAACAATCAGAATACTCTCTCCTGGATTTTCGCTAGCTCGCAAACTAGCTTCAATATTTTCAAATAAAGGATTACCCCGAAGTAATCGTAGTTGATTTTCTAGTTGAGCAGTGTCCAATGGCTGACCTGCTCCAAGTCGTATCCGATTTTCAATATAAGATTTTTGCAATCTTTTTGTACCTTCTATTTGGACTTCTCCCAAAATTCCTTCTACAACTTGAATCCTAACTGTGTCCTCGGTAATAGTTTGGGGTGGTAAAATTGCTCTTGAGGTAATATAGCCACGTTCTAGATAAATTTCGGTAATTTTATCTGCTATTTGCCGAAGTTCTAATAGGGTAACTAAACGTCCTTCTAATGGCCCAATGAGGTAATTAATTTCTTCTGGGGTTAAGATTGTACTTCCTAATACTAAAATTCTCTGCACGGGAATTTGTTGAGTAGGCTCATCTGGCAGAGGTTGAGGTGGTGGTGATTTTTTTAGTTCTTCTTCTTTTGGCTCTTCTGGTTGAGTTGGTTGGGGAAGGGGTTGGAGAAAGCGATCGCGATTTGGATCTGGTCGGGGGTTATCTGGTAAATTTTGTCGTATGTCTTGATTTGTTGGAGTATTTTGGGCATAACTTGGTTGTTTTGGAGTTAAGGTATCAATAATTTGAGGGTGAGTGAGTCTTTGCTGAGTATTGGATAGGTTTTGAATTTGAGTTTGTATTTGTATAATGTTTTTTTGTTGAGGAGAAGTTTTGGAGTTGGCTATTAATTTTAATCCTTGATTTTTTAGTAATTTAGAGCTTAAAATTTTTCGTTTCAGGTTTTTATGTTGATATTTATAAATTAGTTTTGGAGTTGATTTTGATATTAGTTTAAAGTTTTTGCATGATAAACAATGCCCTTTTTTGGTTTTCACTGAAGTTTTATCCCATAATTTATCCACATCTGCAGTTTTGGATACAGCTTGATTAGCTAATAGGCAAATAATTATAAATGTAGTAGGAATTAATGTGATAAATTGAAACATTGCAATAGTTATGCTCTAGGTGTAATTTGACTTACCAAAAAAAAGGTGTATTCTGGTTCCTATATTGATCTAATAACGTCAGCATTTCCTGCGGAATGCTGCGCAAACAGTTGTTAGCTATTAGCAGTCAGCTCGCTAATAGCTAACAACTGGTGAAAATCAAAAATAAAATCAATTATTATTCATAAATTATCAATTATTTTCCCCTGTTCCCTGTTCTCTCTTTTCTGGAGATTTATAATAGCTGAATGCTTACCTAATAACAGCTAAAAAATAATTATTTATTGAGAGATAAAATGCGCCTAATTGCCGAAGAAAGTATTGGTATTAAGTTTTGCTATATTTCTTTAATAGGGTATTTATTCTATAAAATATAAGTTTTTTGTGAAGCATTAGCATAAACAATTGAATTTTGTCAATAATTGTATAGTAAACATCAGACGCATTTAGATTTTATTTTCTCTATTCAGGGTGACTTTTGACAAAGAAATTATATAGTTTCAATACTAAGTAGCTTAGTAAACGAATACTCAAAACCTACTGCGAAAATATTTATTCTGAATTTAACACGAATTTTGAATCACCTAAAAGTATGCAAAAACAATATTCTGGACCACGCACTATTAGACCAATTGGAGTTGCCTCACTACATAGTATTGCTTTTTCTAGAGAGACTCTCTATGCCATTGACAAAAACCGTGGTTTTCTGCTAGAAATTGACCCAAAAACAGATAATACAACAGTGATAAATCCCTTTCAAACTAATGAATTTATTGATGTTACAGGTCTCGCGCTTTGGAAAGATACTCTTTGGTTGACAAGGGAAAATGAAGTTTATTTCTGTCTCAATGCAATTGGTAATTCATCAGAGGGACGCCGAAAATGGCAACATTTTTTCACTTTACCTTATCCTGCTGATGGAATTGCTGTTTGGGAATCAACAGTTTATGTCACTTGTCAAAAACTAGGTAAGATTTTTGTATTAGATAAAAATACTAGACAACAAATTACTGGGTTTTATGCTCCAGGAATAGGGTTTGAAAATATTACAGTACAAGATGAAGAATTGTGGCTTTGCGACCGCGAGGAGCAAACGGTTTATTGTTTAGAAAGAGCAACGGGTAAAGTTAAGTTTAGTGTACTGACTCCTTTTGAAAGTCCTACGGGGTTAGCATTTTATCTGGATATAAATACCGGGGAAAGACAGCTTTATGTCGCTTATGCTGGAGACGAACTTTATATTAGGGATGATCCAAACTCAGAAAAACAGTATGAACTGAGTAAGCGCGATCGCTCTTTTATACATCCTCTTTATTTTTATTACAATGAACAGGAAAAGTATGCTGTTTCTAATGTTTTTTTAATAGAGATGTCTTATGTTGAGGAATTAGAACCATTAGATGAAGTTTTTTTAGAAGATTTAGAATGGCGTATTGCTTTACCATCAGAAACTCATCGCCAAAAAGTTAGGGAAATTTATCCTATAGGAATACCTTTTACTGAAGAAATTCAAAATGGTGAAAAAGTTGCTGTTTTTCGGTTTAAACCATTGCGTCAAACTGAAAGGCGTATATTTGGTTGGAAGGCGTTATTAGAAGTCAGGGCAATTAAGTACCAAATTCAACCTTTTAATGTAGAAAATATTCCGGAATTGCCAGAAGGTTTTCAGGAAAAATATCTGGTAGATAATGATAATTTGGCGATGGATAAAGAGATAGTTATCCAGGCAGCAAAAGATGCTATTTTACAAGAGAAAAATCTATTGCGTCAACTTCTCAATATTCGGAATTATGTCTACGATCGACTTTCTTATGGAGTAACAACTAAGATTGATACTCCAGATATTGTATTAGAAAGAGGTGTTGGTTCTTGTGGAGAATATGTAGGGTTATTGTTAGCTTTGGCACGATTAAATAATATTGCTTGTCGTACAGTGGGTCGCTATAAATGTCCAGCTTTTGCTGACAGAAAAACTGTGCCTTTAGAGCCAGAATTTAATCATGTTTGGTTAGAATTTTATCTACCTGGTTTTGGTTGGGTTCCTATGGAATCAAACCCTGATGATTTACAAGAAGGAGGACCTTATCCGTTAAGGTTTTTTATGGGTTTAGCTTGGTATCATGTGGAAATTGGTAAAGGAATTAAGTTTGAAACTCTGAAAAGTAAGGGGATACATGTTAATAAGGAAAAAATTTCAATTGGTAATTTGGCAATTAATCATGTTAGGTTTACCATTTTAGAAGAGCTACCTGGGTTGTAGTTGCAGAAGGAAGAAGTAATATCATGTCCGGTTGAATACTTATAAATAATGATCGAGGAGTCAGGAAGACCGAGTCAGGAGGACCGAGTCAAGAGTCAGGAGGGAAGAAAAAAGAGGAAAAGGAGAAAGTTTTTTGATCACTAATTATCCGGACATGATATGAGAGGGAATAAGGAAGAAGAGAAAGAACAATTATTTATTACATTCTGTATATGGAAATAATTATTTTGGAGAATGTTTTTATGTAAATATAGGCGTTGGTGATTTTGGCTATGATTTTTTTAAATGGCGATCGCCTAAATACTAATTAAAAAGCATTTTATACTTTATAAATTTAGCTTTCATAGCTTGATTCACCAACGCCTAAATATAGTTTAGTTACTCTAAAGCATTTTTTTTTGATAAAATCTAAAAGAAAAAATCTAAAATTTGAGGAGGAGTTGTGGAATTAACAGTCGTAAATATTATGGCGATAGTAGCATCAGGACTAATGTTAATTGTTACTGGAGGTGTGATATATTTAACGGCGGCTGAGTGGCGCGATCGTAGACGTCAACAAAGGGATAAAACCACTCGTTGAAGACATTTTTTTTCTCTACTTTCATTTTTAATCATGGCGATAATTTCATTATCGTCTTTTTTTTGTGACACTTTATTTACTAGATGGTCAGACAATTTTGGTTTCTGAAAATGCTCGTGCTGTACATGACTCTCAGGGCAAATTATTGTATTACGAGGGTACTGTTTCTAATGTTACTGAGCGGAAAATGGCGCAGGAAGCTTTGAAGTTTCAGCGAAAACAGATGGAACAGTTGCTACTAAATATTTTGCCAGCTCAAATTGCTCAACGTCTACAACAAGAACAAAGAGCGATCGCTGATAGTTTTGATGATGTGAGTGTGTTATTTGCTAACTTGGTGGGGTTTACTGAGTTTTGCTCCAATGTTTCTCCCATTGAACTTGTAAATTTTCTGAATTTGATTTTTTCTAAGTTTGACCAACTGACTCAAAAACATCATTTAGAGAAAATCAAAACTATTGGGGATGCTTATATGGTAGTTGGGGGTTTGCTAATTCAGCTAGATAAGCATTTGGAGGCGATCGCTAATATGGGACTAGATATGCAGGTTAGTTTTGCCAATCTATGTGATCGGTTAGAAAAACCTTTGAATTTGCGAGTTGGTATCCATGTGAGACCTGTGATTGCTGGAGTTATTGGTCAAACTAAATTTATCTATGATTTATGGGGCGATACGGCTTTGTTGCATGAAAGTAGCGATCGCCAAAAACTCCCTTAGTTGGAAGTTAACTAGATTTCTACTTTGTAGCTCTGGGGTTTACCATTTTGAATCATCACGTTGAGTATGGAACATTGTATGAAT
>NZ_JAAHGU010000190.1:0-11625 GCF_010692685.1 Okeania sp. SIO2F5
ACTGCTCCATGGCCTCTGGAGTCAGCCAAAAAGTGAGACTCCCTCGCTGCTTTAAGGAGGCATCATACTCAGACCAGTTTTTGAGTCGATACAAGGACTTGGAGTTGGATTTAGACTTACTCTTACTCATATCTGCTGAGTGTAGTTTCGTGTACCATCTTGACTTCTTTATTTTTACCCTAAACATCATCTTTTGTGCAACAAAGCCGAAACTTGGCTTAAAGCTACCACTACTTCAACCGCTCCACACACATCAACTGGTTTAATTTGCAATTCTAATTTTTGGTGTCTGAGCTTTGAAAAGTCAAGAATATCGTTGACGAGATTAGATAGACGACGAGCGCTATAAACTATCATACTTAAGTTGGAATTGGTGACCGGATTTAACTCTCCAGTGCTACCTTCCAAGATAAATTCACCAAGACCAATAATCCCATTAAGTGGGGTTCGGAGTTCGTGGGAGGTGTTAGCTAAAAATTCGTCTTTGAGGCGGTCTAGTTGTTTGAGTTGTTCATTTTGTGTTTCTAAAGTTTCAAAATAATTTTTAAGTTGAGCTGCCATGAGATTAAAAGAGTTGGCAAGTTCGCCTACTTCATCACGACGGTGAATATTGAGTTGATTTTCCCATTTGCCTTAAGCAATTTCTTTAGCCGCAGAATTAAGTTGTAAAATAGGTTGGGAAATCCAGTTAGTGGTGACTATTCCTATTAAGATAGCTACAATCAGAGCAGCAAGACTGAATAAAATTGTGTTCTTGGTGTTGGTGTTAATTTTTTCCATGAAGTCATTTTCGGGAACAACTACTACTACTAACCAATCAATAACTTTACCATCCCTAACTGGCATTATGCTAGCATAATACCACTCTCCATCAATCGGAAAATTTATTTGTTTGCTACCCTCAATTTCATCAAAATTACCGAACTCTTTTTGTAAGTGTTTGGCCGTGGAACTTACTGTAATGCTATCACTATCAATAGCTTGTAAGCGTTTAATTTTTTTCTTTTTACCAAATTCAATAGTGAGGAATGGTTGGGAAATCTGAGAGCTAACAACTAAATCTCCCGATCGCTCCATAATAAAACTTTGTCCATTGGGACTAATATTTAAGTTTTTGAGAAATTCTGTAATCCTGGTCAAGCTGGTCTGATTTGCTAAAACCCCGATTAACTGGCCAGTAGAATTAAAAATGGGTCTGACAGCGGATATATCCAAAGATGTATTAGCACGAGAGAAAGCTGCATAAATAGAACTCCATGTGGGTTGACCAAGTTTCTTTGCCACTTGATACCAGGGGCGAATCCTGGGGTCATACTCTTTTACTTTCACAAACTCTTCCGCATTACCCCGAGAATCTAGTCGGTAAATTTCACGAACTGGTTGAGTAGCTATAGTACGAATCCGGAAGATAATTTCACCATTATCAGGATTAAGTTCAACACCAATAAATTCTCCCTGCTCATTACCGAAAAAAAGGTCACTTTCCAAATCCCCTTCTTTGATAATTTGCCAAAAATAGGCTCGCATTGCCCCAAAATTGTTGACATCTAAATTGCCACCTTCAATTGCATCATTGGTTACTCTTAGCACCTGATAAGATTTGTTGAGATAACTTAAAACGTGCTGTTCAATACGAGTGCTAATTTCCTTAGTTAACTGGTTTGCAAGAGTATCGACAGTTTGGCGTCCATTGGTAAAAGAAAAATATCCTACTAATCCCACAGCACTAACAATTTGCAGAATAAAAGGGACAATTAGAACAGTTTTGAGAGGAAATTTGCTAAACATTTTGCCCAGTGTCAGAGATAGAGGTTTAAATAGCATCAAAGCTTTAGGTTTATTTCTAATATATCTCTGAACTTGAATTTGGTCATGCAAATTCGAAAAAAAGAATGTTACAAATTATAGGGAATAGGGAACAATTAATAATTAATAATTAGGGCTTGCTGATTAAATATAAAAGCATTTATATATAAAGGTTTTAGCCTTTTTATATCTGGAAAAAGTACCTAGCTTTCAGGAACCTATCCCACTAATAATATTTTTGCTGAAAACCTTAAATATTTTGAGAATTAAAAACGAAAAATTAAGCTTTTAAAATAAATTTTACTTAAACAAATAAGCTTGTTGAAAATAGTGGGATAGGTTCAGCTCTTTATGCTCAAAAAGGTGCGCATTTTGGGCAGGAGAGTAGCCCAAAAATTACTCCCTTACTCCCCCGCTCCCCCCCCTCCCCCTACTCCCTATTCCCTTTACTTTTGAGTAAATGCCCAAACCCCATTCCAATTTTTCGGTACACCATTTACCATCAGCTCATCAATTCTTTCCAGATAAACTTGAGCTGTTTTATCTGAAGAATTAACTGCTAAAACTTTCTCAAAATAATCTTTAGCAGAAACTAACTCTCCTAAACGATAATACTCCAAACCTAATGAAAAATCTACCTGAGTTTTTAATTTTAATTCTCGTACAGAATCAACTTCACCATCCAGCACTTCATAAACATTAATTGGTTCATCTCTACCCTTCACAGATGCCCGGTCTAAAAACCGAATTTGATATTTTTGCGGATTTTTTAAACAATTAAAAGCTGACTCAGAAATTAATAACGACACACCATAAAACTTAGTCAAACCTTCCAAACGAGCCGTCAAATTCACATTATCAGAAAGTGCATCTCCAGACATTCGACCTTCCTCTCCAACTATACCTACCATCATATGACCCCAATGAATACCTATACCAATTTTAATTGGGGGAAAATCTTCTGCTTTTAGGGTCTGATTATATTCTTGTAATTTCTTGAGTTGAGCAATAGCAGTTTCAACGGCATCATCAGCGCCATCCGGGAATACTGCCATAATCCCATCTCCCATAAACTTAATAATCAAACCGTGGCGATCGCGAATTTCTGGACAAACCTGTTGTAAATAACCATTCACAAAAGCAAAAGTTTCTTGAGAAGTCATCTGCTCAGATATAGTTGTAAAAGAGCGAATATCAGAAAAGAAAATTGCCATTTCTTTACTTACTCTGTCTCCTAATTTAACATTGATAATACTTTCTTTTGAGAGTAACTTCACATATTCGTGAGGAACAAAACGCTCATAAGAATTAGTAATTTTTGATAATTGAATATGAGTTTTAATCCGAGTTAATAACTCATCTTTAGCAAAAGGTTTAGTTAAATAATCATTTGCACCAAATTGGAAACCCATAACCAAATCAGCCACTTTATTTTTAGCAGTTAACATTAAAATGGGCAAATTCTCCGCAGGATATGTTTCTCTAATTTTAGCGCAGACTTCATAACCAGACATATTTGGCATCATTACGTCTAACAAAATTAGGTCAAAATTCTGATGTTTGGCTACAGCATCTAAAGCTTCTTTTCCATTTAATGCTTGAGTAATTTGATATTTATTGGCCGTCAAATGGTTAGTTAGAACTTGCACATTTATCGGTTCATCATCAACAACTAAAATATGGAAATCACCATCTGCTAAATGATTTTCATAGGGTTCGATGTTTGGGGATGTTTCTACGATATCATTAACTCTAGAAACAGAAATATTCAGAGGATCGGCGACATATTTTTCGGAAATGGGTAGAGTAAAACTAAAACTAGAACCGACACCAAATTGAGACTGTACCCAAATTTTACCCCCATGAAGTTCAACTAATTGCTTGGTGACAGCTAACCCTAAACCTGTACCACCGTATTTTCTAGCTGTGGAACCTTCTCCTTGTTCAAAATATTTAAAAATGCTTTCTAATTTATCACTGGGAATACCAATACCAGTATCAGAAACAGTAATTATCATTTCCTGAAATGCTTGGGAGTTATAATTATTGGTAATTAGTGCTGCTGAGATTTCAACTTTACCAGAGTCAGTAAACTTGAGTGCATTGCCAATTAGGTTGTAGAGAATTTGTTGTAAACGGTTTTCATCAGCACTAACGGGAGGTAAATTTTTGGGGATAGCATTGATTAACTGTAGATTTTTATTTTTGCTGATCAATAGATTTAAGGTGACTACTGTTTCTACAACCACAAAAACATCAACTGCTTTAATCTGTAATTCTAGTCTATTGTATCTAATTTGGGAAAAGTCAAGAATGTCATTAACTAGAGTAGAAAGACGACGAGCGCTAGATACAATCATAGTTAAGTTGGAAGTGATGGTTGTATTAATATTTTGGGTTGGTTCTCCTAGAAGAAATTCACCAATACCAATAATGCCATTCAGTGGGGTGCGGAGTTCATGGGAAGTGTTGGCTAAAAATTCGTCTTTGATGCGGTCTAATTTTTTCAGTTCTTGGTTTTTTGCTTCTAGGGTTTCAAAGGAGTTTTTGAGTTGTGTTGCCATCCGGTTAAATGACTGAGCAAGTTCTCCGACTTCATCCCCACGATCAATATGCAGTTGATTTTCCCATTTGCCTTCCGCAATTTTTTTCGCAGCAGAATTAACTTGTAATATTGGTCTAGTAATCCAGTATGCAGTAAATATCCCAACTAAGATAGCGATAATTAGAGCCGTAATACTCAATAAAATAGTAGTTCTGGTGTTGGCATCTATTTTTTCCATAAAGTCACTTTCGGGAACCACAACCACCACTAACCAATCAATACCCCGTCCGTCTCTAACTGGGATGACGCTAGCATAGTACCACTTTTTATTAATAAGAAAACTAAATTGTTTGCTGCGATTAACTTTTTCTAAACTACCAAACATTTTTTCTAGGTGAGTTGCCGTAGCACTGACTACAGCATTATTGCTGTCAAAAGCGTGCAAGCGTTCTATGTTTCGTTCCCCATTAATTTTAGTAATTACAAAAGGTTCAATATCTTCGGAACTAGCAATTAGATTTCCAGAGTGCTCCATGATAAAGCTTTTGCCATTAGGACTAATCTTTAAGTTGTTGAGAAATTGAGTCATCTCCGTTAAGCGAGTTTCATTACCCAAAACTCCAATTAAATTATCGTCAGAATCAAAAATAGGTTTAACCGCAGCTATATCTAAAGATGTGTTTTTGTCAGAAAAGCTAGGATAAATAGAACTCCATGTAGGTTCACCTATTTTTTCTGCTGCCCGATACCAGGGGCGAATGTGAGGATCATACTTTCTAATTTTCAATAATTTGCTGATATTAGCACGCTCATCTAACAGATAAGTTTCTCGTAATGGTTGAGTAGCTGTAGTCAGAATTCTCAAGACAATATCTCCACTTTCAGGATTAATGTCAACGTTGATAAACTCTCCCTCTTCGTTACTAAAAAAAAGGTCGGTTTCCCACTCCTGATCTTTGACAATTTGCCAAAAGTAGAGCCGTATTGCACCAAAGTCGTAGAGATCAAAGTTGCCACTGGTAATAGCATCATTGGTTATTCTTAGAACTTGATGGGATTTGTCTAGATAATCTAGAACGTGCTGCTGAATACGAGTGCTAATTTCCAAAGTTAACTTACTCGCCAAAGTCTCAACAGATTGGCGTCCATTAGTAAAAGAAAAATATCCCACTAATCCCACAGCAGTAACAATTTGTAGAATAAAAGGGACAATGAGGACAGTTTTTAGAGGAAATCGACTAAACATTTTGCCTAGTGTGAGAGATAGAGGTCTAAATAACATAAAAGCTTTAGGTTTATTTCTAATATATCTCTGAACTTGAATTTGGTTGCTAATTTAAAAAAAAGAATGTTACAAATTATAGGGAACAATTAATAATTAATAATTAATTATTAATTATTAGGGCTTACTGATTAAAATTCAAAGCATTTATAGATAAAGGTTTTAGCTTTTTTAAGTATCAAAAAATGCGAGGTTTTAAGTGGTAATATCATGTTCCCCTTGCAGGGGAGCTGCGCTAACGGATAATCAGTTATAAAAAAAATTTATCCCTTTCAACCTTTTCTTCCCTTCTGCCTTCTGCCTTCTGCCTTCCTTCCTCCAAAGTGTAAGTATTCAACCGAACATTATATAATGGTTCAAAAATGAGCGGATTTTGGTCAAGATTTGGGCAGAAAAATCATTCTGACAAAACTTAGCTCCTACCTCCTCGCATTCCCCTAACTCCTGTCTTCTGTTTCCTGTATCCTGTCTCCTACCCCTACTAAAAGACTTTCCATACGCAAACCCTAATTAGGGCTTGCTGATTAAATCTCAAAGCATTTATAGATAAAAGTTTTAGCCTTTTTATATCTGGAAAAAATACCTAGCTTTCAACTCTTTATGCTCAAAAAGGTGCGCATTTTGGGCAGGAGGGTAGCCCAAAAATTATTTCCCTACTCCCCCGCTCCCCCTACTCCCTACTCCCTACTCCCTACTCCCTTTACTTCTGAGTAAATGCCCAAACCCCATCCCAGTTTTTGGGCACACCAGTTACAGTTAATTTATCAATTCTTTCTAGATAAAGTTGAGCTGTTTTATCTGAATAATTAACGGCTAATACTTTCTCAAAATAATCTTTGGCAGTAACAAAATCTCCTAAACGATAAAACTCTACACCCAATGCAAAATCTGCTTGAGTTTTTAATTTTAATTCTCGTACATAATCAATTTCTCCATCTAGAACTTCATAAACATTAATAGCTTTATGTCTACCTTTGACAGATGCACGGTCTAAAAATCTAATTTGATATTTTTCTGTATCTTTCAAACCCTGAAAAGCTGATTCAGAAATTAATAAAGAAACTCCGTAATATTTAGTTAAACTTTCCAAACGAGCTGTCAAATTCACATTATCAGAAAGTGCATCTCCAGACATTCGATTTGGCTCACCCACAATACCAACCATGATAAAACCTACATGGATGCCAATTCCTACCTGAATTGGGGGTAAACCTTCTGCTTGTTGAATCTGATTATATTCTTGTAATTTCTGAAGTTTACCAATAGCAGCTTGCACAGCATCATCAGCGCCATCAGGAAATACTGCCATAATGCCATCTCCCATAAACTTAATAATTAAACCATTCCGGTCGCGAATTTCTGGGGAAACTTCTTGTAAATAACCATTGACAAAAGCAAAAGTTTCTTGAGGTGTCATGTTTTCAGATATAGTAGTAAAAGAGCGAATATCAGAAAAGAAAATTGCCATTTCTTTACTCACACGATCGCCTAAATTGACATCAATAATATTTTCTTTTGATAGTAATTTTACATATTCATGAGGGACAAAACGTTCATAGGAATTAGTAATTTTTGATAATTGAATATGAGTTTTAATCCGAGCTAATAATTCATCTTTAGCAAAAGGTTTAGTCAGATAATCATTAGCACCAAATTGGAAACCTATGACTAGATCGGCGACTTGATTTTTAGCAGTTAACATTAGGATGGGTAAACTTTGGGCAGGATATTTTTCCCGAATTTTAGTGCAGACTTCATAACCAGATATCTGAGGCATCATCACATCTAGCAAAATCATATCTATATTCCGATGATTCTCTAAAGCAGCTAAAGCTTCTTTTCCATTTAATGCTTGAGTAACTTGATAGTTATTGGCTTTTAAATAGTTGTTTAAAACTTGAATATTTATAGGTTCATCATCAACAATTAAAATTTGAAAGTTACTATTAGCAATATCAGTCTTAAGAGGAGTAATTTCTTGAGGTTTTTCTACTAGATCTACAAAATAACGAATACTATTAACGGTGGAAATAATAGGGGTTTCTCCTACAGATTCTTGTGAAATTGGTAAGGTAAAGTAAAATCGGGAACCAACACCAACTTCAGACTCCACCCAGATATGACCACCATGGAGTTCGACTAATTGTTTCGTGACTGCTAACCCTAAACCTGTACCCCCATATTTTCTAGCTGTGGAACCTTCTGCTTGTTCAAAAGAGTTAAAGATGCGGTCTAGTCGATCGCCAGGAATACCGATACCAGTATCCGAGACGGCGATCGTCAGTTGTGGAGATGGTTCTATATTTTGACTGGAGTATTCTGGGGCTAGAATTTGCTGATGGGGGTTTCTAGAATTGCGACTAATTACTTCTGCCCAAATTTCGACTTGACCAGACTCCGTAAATTTAATAGCATTGCCAATTAAGTTATAGAGAATTTGTTGTAAACGATTTTCATCAGCACGGACGGGGGGTAAGTCTTTAGGAATGTTATTAACTAACTGTAGATGTTTATTTTTGCTGACCACAAATTTATTTAAGCTAACTACTGTCTCTACTACCCCATAAATATTAATAGCTCTAATTTGTAATTCTAATGTATGGTGTCTGATTTTAGAGAAGTCAAGAATATCGTTGACAAGATTAGATAGACGACGAGCACTAGAAACTATCATGCTTAAGTTAGATCTAGTAAGTGAATTTAGCTGGGATTTATCTCCTTCTAAAAGAAATTCGCCAATACCAATAATCCCATTAAGTGGGGTACGGAGTTCGTGAGAGGTGTTAGCTAAAAATTCGTCTTTGAGGCGGTCTAGTTGTTTGAGTTGTTCATTTTTTGCCTCTAAGGTTTCAAAGGAATTTTTGAGTTGGTTAGCCATCAGATTAAAAGAGTTGGCGAGTTCACCTACTTCGTCACGACGATGAATATTGAGGGTGTTTTCCCATTGACCTTCAGCAATTTTTTTCGCAGCAGAATTAATTTGTAAAATCGGTTGAGTAACCCAGTGAGTAGTGACTATTCCTACCAATATAGCTATAGTCAAAGCACCAAAACTTAATAAAATAGTAGTCTTGGTGTTAGCGTTAATTTGTACCATGAAGTCATTTTCAGGAACGACTACAACCACTAACCAATCAATACCTTTACCATCTTTAACTGGCATGACTCTGGTATAGTACCAAGCTCCATCAATTAGAAATTTAAGTTGTTGATCGCTATTAATATTTTTAAAATCACCAAAATGTTGTTGCAGTTGCTCGACAGTGGCACTTAGTGTAGGGTCATTACTTTCGATCGCAGGTAGACGTTCGATCTTCCTCTTTTGGACTTCTTCGGTAATGATAAATGGTTTCTTAATTTTAGAACTAACTACTAAATCTCCCGAACGCTCAATAATAAAACTCTGTCCGTTAGCGCTGATATATAAGTTACTCAGGAAATTTGTGACCTGCACGAGGGTTGTTTTATTTGAAAGAACTCCCACAAACTGCCCACTTGAGTTGAAAATAGGTCTGACTGCTGATATGTCTAAGGAGGCATTTTCACGGGAAAAGGAGGCAAAAATTGGACTCCAGGTTGGTTCACCTAACTGCTTTGCTGCTTTATACCATTGGCGATCGCGAGGATCGTAAGCTTTTCCTTTTAAATATTCGCTGATGTTACCCTCATTATTAAGTAAGTAAGTTTCCCGAATAGGTTGAGTTGCGATGTTACGAATTTTAAAAAGAATATCTCCATCTTCTAAACGTTCAACCCCGATAAATTCTCCTTCTTCATTGCCCAAGAAAACATAATCCTCTAAATCTTTTTCTTTTACCACTTGCCAAAAGTAAAGTCTCAGACCAGCAAAATCATCAACATCCAAATTTTCACTTTCTATGGCATAATTGGTTACTCTTAAAACTTGATGAGATTTATTTAGATATCCTAAAACGTGCTGTTCAATACCACTGCTAATTTTTTGGGTTAACTGGTTAGCAAGGTTATCAACGGTTTGTCGCCCATTGATAAAAGAAAAATATCCCACTAATCCCACAGCACCAAAGATTTGTAGAACAAAAGGGACAATGAGGACTGTTTTCAGGGGAAATTTGCTAAACATTTTGCCCAGGTTAAAGGATAGAGGTGTGAACTACCCAATGCTATAGCTATTGCTATAGGATAGGTTTCCATCTTCGCTGGGAATAGCATCTAACAAAACTGATGTTTTGCCAGGTGACTTACATTCCCTCAGATTGGCAGTAGAGCTAATTCCTAACTCCTGTTTTGAGTGCATTTGACATTTGTCGTGCAACGGCAAATTACGCACTCGCAATATCCGCAAGGCTTCATTTTTGATATTGATTGCAGCATTAATTTCTCTATTATGGGTTGTATGACAATGCTCGCAAGTCCAATTTTTCACATTCAGAGACAAACTACCAACTTGATTTAAACAAATATTACAAGTTTGTGAATAAGGCAAAAAACGATCGACTTCTATATAAATTCTTCCCTCTCTTTCTGCCTTATAACTAAGCATTGTTTCAAACATTCCCCAAGCACAATCACCAATAGATGCAGCTAAATTATGGTATGCACTACCAGGTGCGTCTTTCGCCGACGCTGGGTCACACCGCTTTTTTATAGCCAGATTTTCCACTGCAATTACTTGGTTTTCGTTTACTATCTTAAGGCAGCGGGTTGCGGGGGTTCCCCCCGTTGTAGCGACTGCCGCGCGGGATAGCTTGTGTAGAAAATCTTCACGGCATCTAGCTATTTTCCCCTGTAATCTAGCTATTTTTATGCGTGCTTTATTTCGTGTATTGCTTCCTTTTTGTTTACGAGCTAATTTGTGCTGCTTCCGTTTGAGATTAAGAGTATATTTAGCAATATTTTTAGGATTTTGATATTTTGAACCATCTGATGTTACACAAAAATGAGTTAATCCTAAATCAATTCCTATTGCTTTTCCTTCTGCTGGTTTTTCAGGATTCACTAGATCATCTTCAACTAAAACAGAAACAAAATATTTACCATCTGGATTCACAGAAACAGTTACAGTCTTGATTTCCCCTGAAAAATCTCTATGGCGACGATAATAAACTAATCCAATTTTAGGTAGTTTGATATAGTTATCCTGAAATTTTACATTTTGAGGATAAGTAATAGATTGTCTACCTTTTTTAGACTTAAATTTTGGTAACTTCGCCTGTCTATCAAAGAAGTTTTTGTAAGCTGTAGACAAGTTTAATGCTACTACTTGGAGACACTGAGAATAAGTATCTGTTTTTAGCCATTCATGCTCTTTTTTAAGTTGAGGAAGCATTTTTTGAATAGCAGCTCTACTGAGACTTTTTCCAGTGTTTTTGTAGGTTTCATGGCATAAATTTAGTGAATAGTTCCAAAACCATCTACAACAACCAAAGCTCTTTGCTAAAGCCAATTGCTGTTCTGATGTTGGATATATTCTATACTTATATGCCTGATGCATTTATCACTTATCTATAACAATGATAAAATTTTAGCATATATTTTTATGTACCTACAACTATAGCGCTACGCAAATAAGCTCTTGACATTCCTCTGTTCCCTTTTCCCACCAAAGTTTAAAGTGTATTGTCAAATGCCAAAAGACGTAGTGCTATATATTGATTGTGATTAATACCAACACCAAGACTCCACTATGATGGGGGACTTATCACAACATCAAGTTATATCATGTCCGCTTGAATACTTATACTTTGGTGGAAGGAAGGCAGAGGGCAGCGGGAGATCCTATGCTGTTTGCGTAGCATTCCGTAGGAAAGGGTTTCTTTCAATTGAAACTTAATTCTATACACGCTCCGATGCTACTGGACATGATATTAAAAGTAATATGTTTAATCCAACTTGATACGGTCTCGGGGTCTCCCGTTATAATCTGGGATTTAACGGGAGGGGAATTGCCAACAGCAAATTAAACAAGTATCAATTGATGTTCAAATATAGCAATAAAGAGTAGTATAAAAAT
>NZ_JAAHGU010000191.1:0-11618 GCF_010692685.1 Okeania sp. SIO2F5
CATGCTTTAACTTTACCATTATATAGCAGAACTTTTGGCGATCTGCATGATTTTTTTTGTTGGTCGCAATTCATCCCAACACCAAACTAGGGTTATGGTGTGGGCCTTCTTGCTCCATTTAGGTAAATCAACTAATAATGTTTAGTTTTAATCTCATCCCAAGACCAATTATATTAACCTATAGTTTACAGTGGATCAACCCAACCGTAAGGGTCAGTCACTTTAGCTGTTTTAATATCTTCTAATTTTTGTAATACTTGAGGAGCATATTTTCGTTCAAAAATAGGAGGTAAAATCATATCTTTGCCTTGATAATTAATAGTAGAAATATGAGCAATTGTAGCAGCAGTTCCCATACCAAATGCTTCAGAAAGATTACCATCTTCATAAGCTTTTGCCACTTCATCAATAGAAATTAATCTTTCCTCGACTTTAACACCCATATCTCTAAATAAAGTTAATACACTATCTCTAGTAATTCCAGCTAATATAGTACCAGTCAACTTAGGAGTAATCACAACATCATTAATGACAAAAGCCACATTCATTGTGCCACATTCTTCAATATATTTTTTTTCCTTCCCATCCAACCATAAAACATTATCATAACCTTGTTGTTTAGCCTCTCTATCTGCTAATAAACTACCACCATAATTACCAGCACATTTAGCCGCACCTGTTCCACCTTCAGCAGCTCGTATATATTTATCTGTAACAATTAACTTAACTGGTTCTGAATAATAAGCACCTACAGGGCAAGAAATAATCATAAATTTATAACTATTTGCTGGTTTAAGACCAACAGATTCATCTGTAGCAAAATAAATAGGTCGAATATATAATACACTACCCAACTGAGTAGGAATCCAGTCAGAATCTAGCCTAATTAATTCCTTTAAACCATCCAGAAAAATATCTTCAGGAATAGGTGGCATACATAATCGAAAAGCTGATGCGTTTATCCGTTGATAATTAGCTTGTGGGCGAAATAGTAAAGGTTTTCCTGTGGGACTTCTATAAGCTTTTAAACCTTCAAAAACGGTCTGGCCATAATGGAGGGCTGACAGAGAAGGAGCCATTGAAATATGGCCATAAGGAACAATTTTTACCTCTTGCCAATTACCATCCCTGTAGTCAGCAACTAACATATGATCGCTAAATACTTTGCCAAAGGGACTATTATTGATATCCTGTTCTTTAATCCGAGAGTGACTAGTTTTTTCTATAGATATTTGAGAGTTATGAGAATTAACTATTTGCATTATTGTCTGACTTTTAGTAAAAATGCTACTTTATATTGTTTATTTATAATATCATGCCCAATTAAATACATATAATCAAAAATAAGTCACTTTTGTAGAAGATGGTAAAAAGCAAAGACCTCAAAAAGTTGTGGGAAAAGTGAAAAGTCTTTACTCCTGACTCCCGACTTAAAAAGGATGGTTGATTAATGCAATTTTATTTAATACATTTTTATTCTTTGTCAGATATATGTAGTACCATTTACCAAAAAAGATTGTGACAAATATCATCATAAATCAAAATCAATTAACAAAGGAGAAAAATGATAGAGAGAGATGGCTTCACCTAATTCCATCACAACTCAGTTTAGAGAAAACTTTAGACTTCTCCTTTTAATAAAATTTGTTCGTATGAAGTATTAAGTATTAGGAAGTTTAGGAAAAATACAATAGTATTAAACAACTCTCAAATAAAGTATTATTAATAATTGGTATAGCATATATTTATCCAAGTTTTTTTTTGCAGACTTTCTATCATCAGTTATCTGATATCAAGTCTTATTAATTAGCCAAGGGTAAAAATGTTGCCTCTCAGCAGAAACCTATATCTTTTACCATCATCACCAAAGATTATTCCATTACCTTTCTGAATAGAAACTGCAAGTATTTTACCTCTCATAATGATGATGAAATTATTGTTGATTGGTCAGATAATTTTAGTATGACTTTGACTGAAAAATGTTCAAGTTTTTGTAAAAAATTATAAACATCTATTTTAGTGGTAATCATTTCTCACAGATGTTTAAGTCTTTGTGATAATTTAGCAGTTGCCAGTTATTGAATAATTAACAATCAAAAGTTACTCCTATGAATAGAGATGGATTTGTGATTATTTTGAGTTAAAAATTTATCAAAAACCAGACCAAACCCACCTCTATTTTAATTGCCTAGCTTAATTATCATGCTTGGCAATAACCCAAATAGCATGAACAATGCCACCAATATAAAAACCAAAAATAGTTAGGAGAAGATTAATCCAAAAAGCACCGCCTAAACCAACAGTCAAAAAAACACCTAAAGGCGGTAAGAATATAGCAGCTAGAATTCGTAGTATAGTCATTTTAGTTACTCTTGTAATTTTTAAACTATTGTTGTCTTAGTTATAGCTTCAACTGTTAGTAGAACCTTTACCGAAAAATTTGGGAGGTTTTGCTAAAGTATATACCTCAGTCTCAGTAGCGATCGCTTCCCGCAAATGTTTAGGTACTTGTAACATCCCCAATAAGGTAGTCCCATCCAACATCCGAAACCCACCAGTAGTTTTTTCTCTCAGAAGTTGATTAACTGTTTCTGGGTCAGGACGACTATTAATCATTTCTCTCGAACCCATTACAAAACCCCAAGGTTGTCCATAAGTAGGAACATAACTACTATAAGATTGGACATAAGGAAAAACTTCTTTCATTGTATTCACAATTCGAGTATGAAGTTTCATTTCTCCTAGGGAAACAGGGCCAGCTTGCACAACAAAAAACCCTCCAGGGGTAAGCACCTGTAGAATCTTTTCAAAGTATTCCTTTGTAAACAACTGAAATGAAGGTCCCTCTTCAATAGGGTCAGAAAGGTCAGAGATAACTACATCCCAAATTTCACCAGAAGTCTCCAAAAATTCTAAAGCATCACCAATGACCAATTTGAGGCGAGGGTCATCAAAAGAATTAGCGTGCATCTCAGGCAAATATTGACGACAAGCTTCAACCACTTCTCCATCAATATCAATCATGGCCACTTTTTCTACTGTTTGCCAACGTAAGACCTCTCGAATAGTTGCTCCTTCACCACCACCAAGAACAAGAACTTTACTAGGAGATCCATGAAAAATCATGGCAGGATGTACCAGGGGTTCATGGTACAAAAATTCGTCTCCTGTAGAAGATTGCCATTTACCATCAAGAACCAGTGCTTTACCATAAATACCTGTATCTATAATGTACATATCCTGATAGGCAGTTTTTTTGTAGGTAAGTACCTCGGTAATGCCATGAACATAAATATCCCAAGGTGTGATATACTCGCTAACCCATAAATCTGCACCAACTTCACTACCTGCCATAAGCTATATTCCTTAATGAGATACTTTGTCTCAATACTCAATATTGGGACAGGATATATTTCTTAGCACAAAATGGTTTTAGATTCCAACTATACTGAATACAAATCTGAAGTTTTACAGGTATTATTGTATTTAAATCATCTAAATTTTATCTCGATAATTAGAGTAATTTTACTCAATCGCTTCAAGAGCAAAAACAACTTTTCCTAATTAAAACTATCTAAATTAATCTGTTAAGTCTTACTTTTGACTATCTTGTCGATCGTCCTCTCTATTCGTTAATTTGATATGAAGAGAAAACCTCCACATCCCTTGACTAGTGACACAGGGTTCCACACTTTTAACTTTTGACTTGAGCGGTTATTAGGTTGCATTACAAGTATAATCTATTGAATAAGTTACTCTTCATAGTGCTATGGAAAAGAATACAACTAACAACTTCCCAAATAGATCTTTCAATGAGTGGAATGCAGAACTGTATGAAAGTAAACATTCTTTTGTTTCTAATTTGGCAATAGATTTATTAGAATTGCTCAGTCCTCAGAGTGGAGAAAAAATTCTTGACCTTGGTTGTGGTACAGGTCATCTGACCTATAAAATCACTACAAAAGGGGCAAAAGTGGTAGGAATTGATAATGCTCCGACCATGATTGAACAAGCACATCATTGTTATCCAGATATTAAATTTTTAGTAGGAGATGGAGTTAATATAGGCTTAAAAGAAACATTTGATGCGGTGTTTTCTAATGCAGTACTTCATTGGATTAAAGAACAGAAAAAAGTTATCCGTAATATTTGGCGCGTCCTGAAACCTGGAGGTCGTTTCGTTAGTGAATTTGGTGGTAAAGGTAATATTAAAACAATTGTTAAAAGTATTTATGAAGCCTTAGATGCTGCTGGTTATAGTAGTAATAAACAACTTAATCCTTGGTATTTTCCTAGTATTGGAGAATATGCTACTCTCTTAGAATCACAAGGGTTTGTGTTGACTTTTGCTACTTTATTAGAAAGAAAAACTAAACTTGAGGATGGAGAAAATGGTTTGCGTAATTGGCTGAAGATGTTTGCAACTTGTTTCTTTGAAGGAATTCCTGAAAAAAAGCAAAGTATTATTATTGATGATATTGAAAATAGATTGCGTCCTCATTTATATAAAAAGGGTAAATGGACGGCTGATTATAAGCGAATTAGGATTATGGCTTTTAAGGAAGGTAATTTAGAATAAATAATGACTAAATTACTGATTATTTAAGTTATTGTTATTTTAGACAATAATTTATATGTGTTACTAATTTATATTTCATTTCACCTATACCATTTCTCAAATATCAATACTTTAATCATGTTCGGTTGAATAGTTATAATTGATAGGCAAAAGGTGACAGGGAGGAGAGGTTTAATGGAACTGCTATACATAGAGACTTATATTGATAACGCTTTCATCCGAACATGATATTACCTGATAACTATTTCCACTATAAAGAAAAAGGAAAAAATAAAGTTAAGGTAGAGGCATGGTAAAAATTAGATTGCCAAAATTTTCTCTATGCATAGTTTTTTAATTTCCTTTCTGTAAGTAGATTTCTCAGTTTTAGCTAATATCAAGTCCGGCAGCATCAGTATTATCAATAGTGGGAGCATCTTGCTCGCAATTAAGGAAGAAGGAAAAAGATTGGAAAGAAAAAAAAGTAGATATTTCCCAAGTTTTTACATAAACAATACCAACAGACATGATGTAAATAAAAAAATTTTTTTTGGGGGAAAAAATAGCCAAAACCCTTTATTTAACTAGTAAAGCAAAATTAATTTTATATTTGATGATTGGATAAGATGATTGGGTAATAGGAGTTGCACATTATGGAATGATATTGCAAAAAATTAGTTTAGAATTTGACTGAAAAAAGCCTAATATTAATCATGATAACAATTCTCAAATCCAAAATCCAATTCAATCAAAAATCTAAAATCATTTATCACTGTTCAATGCCGGGTAATACCTAGGAAAAATGATTTTTAGACTCACTGCTCAAGCACAAAAGTATATTTTTTTGCCCTGCTGCCTACTGCCTACTCCCTACTGCCTACTCCCTCCTGATAAATTTTAAATTAATTGTTAAATTAATTTTGCACAGGTACTTAAGAAGATTTAGCAAAATTTTTGAGATGTGGAATTATCCAGTTAATCTCTAGAAAAATATATCAATAAATTAAGTTGCTATAAATACTCAAAAAAAACGATTATTTTTAACATCTACCTACTTCTATCTTCTATAAAACTTAAAGTAACTTATCAAGTGCTGCTTTGAAAATTTCATAAGAAGAAACACCAACTATATTTTCTATAAGTTCGCCATCTTTAAAAAACATCACTGCTGGAATACTACGAATACTAAATTTATTAGCAGTTTCCTTGTTTTGAGAAATATCAAGTTTTACTACTTTAGCGCAACTTTGATATTCTTCAGCTAACTGGTCAATTAAAGGACTAATTTTTTTACATGGACCACACCATGACGCTGTACAATCTACGACAAAGATTGTTTCAGACGTTAAAAGTGCATCAAATTCAGTGTCATTTATGTAAGTTGCTGTACTCATCAGAATGCCTGATATGATTTATGATCATCTATCATATAGCAATTCTTCACTCTAAGTTATTTTCTGATTATCTCGAGCATCAATCCATTGCTTGGCACGCCTAACTACCTCTTGTCGAGAAGAAGCATAAGGTACTGCCACAACACAACCTAACTTATAGTTGGCCCAAGCCGCATAAGTAGCAGATCCGTCCATTTCACCTTGGTCAATTTCAACCTTCCAACCCTTGTAGTTAAAGGCCAACACAATATGAGGAAAATCAGGTTCAATCATGATTTCTACTGAAGTTAACTATGTATGCTCAATGTTTTTCAAATAAATGTTAAACTACTAAGTTGACCGTTTCAGCTAAAAATGGTAAGGGTACCGTCACACAACCTACATAATCTTTTGTTTACAAACAGCCTCTAATTTTAGTTTTTCAATAATCCCTAGTTAACTATTCTGCTCTTCAATATTTATATCAGCAGCATAAACAGCTTGTACATTATACCAATTTAAAAATATCCGAGAAATTTCTAAAGCCAACTGTGACTTACCTCGGTCAATTAAACATTGCAAAAAAACAGCCATTGTCTTTTCATTTAATCTCCCACCTAATGATAAAACTCCCCATAATAATTTGTGTAGCCAAGTCATTTGAATCATCATTTTAACTTCCCAAGTAGGATGTTTTTGATAAAACAAAACTCCCATTTTTCCCCTTTGAATCTCTCGTTCAATCATTCCCGGTAATTGCTCCAAAGAAAAAGGTGAATGCCAATGATAACCAACAGCATCAGGACACTTAATCAATTTCAAACCCAATTTTTTTAACCTAACTCCTAACTCCAAATCTTCCCAACCATACTGTTCAAAACGAGTATCAAATAACCCCGCTTCAATTAACCAACGACGAGCGATCGCTACATTTCCTGTAGCAAAAAAAGCTGCCGAAAAATCAGTCAACTTATAAGGTTCTGAAGTGGGAAAATCAAAATTACAAGTATTAATAACTCTGCCATAAGTAAATACATTTTTCCCTTCTGCACTAACTAAACTATTTGCGTGTGACTGTAGAAAAGAATCTGTCACCACCAGGTCACTATCAATAAAAATAATAAAATTTCCTTTGGCCTGTTCAACACCAAAATTCCGAGCTGCTGCTGGCCCTTGGTGGGACTGAGAAAATAGTTGGACATGGGGAAATTCTTTGGCCTCTGTTTCTAACCAGGGGACAGTGTCATCCGTTGAGCCATCATCGACAACTATTACTTCATAATCTATAATTGGGCGGTCATAATCCTGATTTTCCAGAGCGCGAAGACACTTTTCTAAAATCGGTTTGCGATTATAAGTGGGAATAACTACACTGAAAAACATTTTGTCTCCTGAGTGGGATAATTGGGTAGTAGCTAATACATTATGGGTTTTAGGTGTGATACTCTGGGTGAAAAAGGGCATTGCTGAATTCAGGTATGATGATTCTACAGGGCGATCGTTAACACCAGAAAAGTCAGAATAATTCAATAGACAAAAAATAGTTTTATACTTGAAAAGTACTCTTCAAACTGTATTTGAAACAATGAAAAATATTTTTCAAAAGATACTTTTTTTGGGGGGTGGTGGTAGTGCTATTAACTCCTTGTATTGCTATCGCTCATCCAGGCCGAACCGATAGCAGTGGATGCCACACAAACCGATCAACAGGAAGATATCACTGTCATGGAGGAACTTCATCAGGAGGATCGGGAAGTTATGGGACTTCTGGAAATTCTGGCAACAGCACAGGGTTAAGAACTTTAGGCGATACTGGAAACGTAGTTATTCTCTGCTCAACTAATCAGCTTTGTAATAGTTTAGGATATTCTTCTTGGGAAACAGGCGATCTTTTAAGAGCTTATCTTTACTATGAAAAAGCATTAAATTTTAAATCTAATGACCTCCAAGCATTCACTAATTTTAATATATTACAGCCTCATGTTTATCGGATAAATGGTTCTTGCTTTGACTACGAGCAATGTATGAAAATTGGTTATAGATCAACACAAAACAAAGACTATCAGACAGCTTTGATAAATTTCAAAAGAGCATTAAACTTCCGCTCTAATGATAGTTATGCAATGAAAGCGATTAAGAATGTTAGTCAGTTGATTATTTCTGTACAATAAGCCATTGCTCCCTAGCATCTCTAGGGATCCCTCATTTTTATCCATATAGTATATTTACAAAATATTTACAAAAAATTAATTTTCAATCTTGATATAAAAGGCAAGACTTAGAAGTAGTGGTTTAGCAACTAAACCCCTAGAATAAAAGTTTATAATTCTTCTGCAATAGTATAGTTGAATATTAGATATTAACTTTAATAACTGGAAAAAGCACTCCACATCCACTCATTTCCAAAAGCTAATTCTATAGCCCACTTTTAATTTCTCCCACAATTTAAGATACACTCTAAAATCTGTACTTAGCCTAACAATAATTTTACAGGCTTAGTCCCATAATAAAAACCCAGTTGTTAATTCTAGAGAAAAATCTATGAGTCGTGCCACTAAAGTTGTATTAGCTTATTCTGGTGGAGTGGATACCTCCGTTTGCATTCCCTACTTAAAAAATGAGTGGGGTGTCAAGGAAGTAATTACTCTCGCTGCAGATCTAGGACAGGGAGATGAGTTAGAAGGAGTCCGCAAAAAAGCATTAGATTCGGGTGCGGTAGAATCTTTGGTTATAGATGTGATCGAACCTTTGATTCAAGAATATGCTTTTCCTGCTATTCAAGCAAATGCTCTATATGAAAATCGCTATCCTTTAGCTACAGCATTAGCTAGACCTTTAATTGCTAAAATATTAGTAGACGCAGCAGAAAAATATGGTGCTGATGCGATCGCCCATGGTTGTACTGGAAAGGGTAATGATCAAGTAAGGTTTGATGTTGCTATTGCTGCACTTAACCCGAAAATCAAGATTCTGGCACCAGCGCGGGAGTGGGGAATGAGTCGGGAGGAGACTATTGCTTATGGAGAAAAGTATGGAATTCCTGCTCCAGTGAAAAAGTCTTCTCCTTATAGTATTGATAAAAATTTATTGGGGATGGCGATCGAAGCAGGGGAGTTGGAAGATCCTTGGGTGGAGGCGCCGGAGGAAGTTTATAATATGACGAAGGCGATCGCTGATACTCCGAATGAACCGGAATATGTTGAAATTGGTTTTGAGGGAGGTATTCCTGTTAGTCTCAATGGTGAAGGAATGGGTGGTATTGAGTTAATTACTCAACTTAATCAGATAGCGGGAGGTCATGGTGTTGGTCGTATTGACATGATTGAAAACCGTCTTGTGGGAATTAAATCACGAGAAATTTATGAATCTCCGGCAATGTGGGTTCTTATTCAAGCGCATCGTGACTTGGAAAGTTTAACTTTGACTGCTGATGTGACTCGTTATAAGCGTGGTATTGAGGAAACTTACAGTCAGTTGGTTTATAACGGTTTGTGGTTTAGTCCGTTGAAGGGTGCGTTGGATGCTTTTATTCAGCAGACTCAGGAAAGGGTGACTGGTGTTGTGCGAGTGAAGTTGTTTAAGGGTAATGCTATGGTTGTCGGTCGTCAGTCTGGCAATTCTTTATATAGTTTTGATTTGGCGACTTATGGTGCTGAGGATGAGTTTGACCATAAAGCGGCGGAAGGGTTTATTTATGTTTGGGGTTTGCCTACTCGTGTTTGGTCTGAGAAACTTAGAGGTTAATAAATTGGGGATTTTTTAATTAGTTGTTCCTGTAGGGATGAAATATTAGTCTCTACAGGAAGTAGCTAATTAATATAGGTTTTTTGTCTCTTAAACAAATTTTTTTGAGGCAAATAACTACATACAGTTTAGAGCTGATTTATAAAGTAAATCTTAAGGCGCTGAATTACTTACTATAACTAGCTTACAGAATTTTTGTCAATTAAATTTTTAATTGCTAAAAGCTAGGTAATATAAGACTTTTGGCGAAGTTTACAAATCAGCTCTTAGAAAAAGCTTGATATTAAAAAATTACACAAAAAATTAAATAAAAATACTATAAATAGCCAAGTTATTCTAATAATTATATCCTGAGTCAATGATTTATTCAGTTGTTCAATTATATTAATATAATTTTTATCTCCTCGCGTTATCAGAAACTTTGGGTAATCCTCAAAATCAGCAATGCTTCGGTCTATAGAACGTTCAATACTTTTTCCTAAGAATAATCCTATCATAAAAACAGCTACAAAAAGGATGGAAATTGTTTGAAGATTGCTAATTGATAAAGTATCACTTATTCCTATAACTGGATATAGATAATGAGAATAAGCATTAATGAGTATCAACATTAAAATAGGTATACTATAATAAATAATCCTACTTAAATCTCTTCCTGAATTTCTTAAAAATTTTTGAACAGGTTTATATTCAGGAGCATCTTTCAAACCGTCATGCCAATTGCTAACTATGTTGAGTAGTTCTGTAGCGATTATATCATTTACAAAATCAACTTTACAAACACCATTTGCTTGAGCTTCAATTATTTCTAGCATATTGTCACTTGTCAACATTAGTTGAAGTATATCTTTTGGTGGAATTGCAATTCCTATTCTTAACTTCAGCGAATGTCTTTGAGGATTTTGATATTGTGGTAGCTTGAGAAAAACATCCCAAGTTATACTTAGTGAATGAACAACTTCATTGATAGTATCCCAGTTTTCTCTTTCAAATTCAGACCAGTTATAATAATCTTTAATTTTTCCATTGGATAGGATAAAATTAATGGATGTACTGTTTGCAATTATGTCATGGTTTTGGAGTTTATCTACTACTCTCTCATTAATGCTTCTAATATCTCCTAATTCTAAAACTTTTCCTTTTCCAAGTAAACGAAGTTCAGTATCAGGTTTTGCATTCATAAGGTAATACCATGCTTTAAACTCATCAAGATTGACAAGTGGTTGGGAAGCATTAGGTTGAGTAGGCATATTTGAAAGCTCAAAATTTTCGGAGTTTTTCATACATTTATAGGGAATGAATATTAAATATTACAAATGTAGAGTATCGCATTTTTCAATTTTGGGGCATAGGGTTGAAGTACGGTTAACACAACTTATCTGTAGGATAAACCCAAAATAAACTGATATTCGTCAACTGATAACTGATTAGAGAATTACCTGAAAATTAACAGAATGAAATGCTAAAACTTTTTCCATTTACTGAAATTGATACATTCGGAAATAATCTTCTGATGTAGAACTCAATACCCGATAGAAATCTAATAAAAAATTTGTATCAAATACAAAAGTTGCTTTTTCCCATAATTCTGCAAAATAAGCTTCAGACAGGGGAAGTCTCCAAGAGAATAAAATTTTCATTCTTTTAGTTATCTTAGCCTAATAATTATATAATATAATAGTTAGGAAAAAAAGGAAATGAAACCAAGCACCTTAATTATCAAATAAAATAATGATAATATCAGAAAGTAAAACAATCGTAGCTAATCCACCTATAGCAGAAAAAGACGAAATCGAAATATTTTACCCTACTGAAGACGGAGAACCTTTGGCTGAAACCTACGACCATTTGTATGCTATTCTGACATCCCTAGAAGTAATTAAACAATATTTAAAAGGTCAGCAAGCAACTGTATTAAGCGACCAATTTTTGTTTTATTCTCA
>NZ_JAAHGU010000192.1:0-11586 GCF_010692685.1 Okeania sp. SIO2F5
AAATAGTCTATCGACCTTACAAACCAGCAAGTTGTGGCGCTCATCTGTGGATTAATACTTTTGATTCTGTGCAATTTATAGATACTAAATCGAATCCAGCTACCGCAAGGCAACCCAGCAAACAAATTTTCATCTAGTCTGGTTTCAAAGGCAGTCTGATCATCACCAAAAAATATTTCCAAGCTCAGAGCAGCTCAACTGACAATAACTTCAGCAGGCTTTGTGCTGTTTGTTTGTGGGAAATCGTCACAGTATTAAGGTAGAAAATTTTAACTCTCCACACTTCTCACACTCCCTTACTCCCCTACTCGCCTACTCCTCTCCTAACTCCTAACTCCTAACTCCTAAAGTATTAAAATTAATATCATACACTAATTCAGCAACGCCAAAAAATTTTATCATGCCTACCTATACTGGAATTTCTAGTGAAGCTTTTCGCCATCCCTTGGACCGGGAAGCAGAAAATGCTTTACGCAGCGTGCCTGGGTTTGACTTGATTGCCAGCAAATTTGTAGAATTTGTTTACGAACGGCCACAATATGTTTATTTAATGGGAAATAGTATTCAAGTTGGGCCTCGTCAATATGCTAGTATCTATCAAATATTTCGGGGATGCGTTAGAGATTTAGATATACTCCCGGAACCTACTTTATTTGTATCTCAAAATCCTCAAGTAAATAGCTATTCTCTAGGCAAAGAACAACCTTTAATTATCCTAAATACTGGTCTTTTAGACTTATTAAATGAGAAAGAATTAAAGACTGTACTAGCTCACGAATTAGGACATATTAAGTGTGGCCACCCAACTTTAAACCAAATGGCAATTTGGGCAATGGGTATAGCTTCTATGATTGGGGAAGTAACATTTGGTTTGGGTAATGTAGTTAGTAGTGGATTGATTTATGCTTTCTATGAGTGGCGACGCAAAGCTGAGTTATCAGCAGACCGGGCGGCTTTGTTAGTGATGGATGACCTAAATTTAGTCATGGAAACTATGATGAAGTTGGCTGGGGTAAGTAGTAAGTATGCCAATGAGTGTAGTTTACAAGAGTTTATTCGTCAGTCCGATAATTATCAAGACTTAGACCAAGATGGCCTAAATCAAGTGTATAAATTCTTGCTTTATAATGGTGGTCAGGGTGTAATGTTGAGTCATCCTTTCCCTGTAGAAAGGCTACAGTATTTACAAAACTGGGCAAATTCTTCAGAATATCGTCAAATTCGTGCTGGTAACTACAAAAGAGCTGGTGCTGAGGGTGCTGTTGAGGTTGAAGTTGAATCCCCAAAAAATGAATCTGAAGAGTTGCGCCGTCAAATTCAGGAACTGCAAAAGGAAATTAATCGAATTAAGGGGAATTAAAAATATACTCTACTTCCTAAATTTATCCGGAAACTAGCTTGTATCTAGATGTAGTTAATAGTATGAAATATGTACAAATATTTGTTTCTCTTAGTAAGAAATATTAGTCTACTGTTTTCTGTATCTAAAACTATACAAAATAATCAGGTATTTATAATTATGTTACAAGATAAAAATAAGAATGGTTATAGCAAAGCACCTATATTTTGGGGTCTGAGCAAAGCAGGAGCGATCGCTCTGACAGTAGCAGCGACAGTCATGGGATTTACTAATCCTCCTAGAAGTGAATATGTTAATTATGCTTCTAATAAACTGGCAAGTGAGATTAGAGAATCTGTTTGTAAAGAGTCAAAAGTTCCAGATTTTTTGAGTGATTTTACAGGTGATTTAGTTCAAAGTTGTGAAAAGCTAATTAAGAGTCAAAGAACTACGATTAAAGAATTAATGGATAATGCCACTCAACGTCAGAATTTAATATTATTTAGTGTTTATACAACTGAGTTTCGTGGTAATAGATATCAGACTATTGGAGCAGTGGGAAATTTTCTGACATTTCCACCAGAGAAAATCGAGCAAAATTAATTACAATTCATGCTACTTCAGCGGGAGCATCTCAATGCAAGAATAAAGCCAAAAATTTATCGCTTTTAGGCAACAGGCAACAGGCAACAGGCAACAGGCAACAGGCAACAGGGAATAGGGAATAGGGAATATATAGGAAAAAAAAGTATTTTTGCAAATATGAAATGCACCCAATTCAGCAAACTTTGTAGAGGCGTTTTATTTAACGTCTCTATATTTTTTTTCCGAAATATTTAGAATTGATATTCTTTCTTAGATTCTAATAAATTTCTATACAAAGGTGATTTGATTTTTTCTAAATCCTCAATATTCACTATATCTAATACCATCAGCACCCTACTTTCATAAAATGAAGAATCAATTGTACCAATAGTTTGATAACCTAATTTTTCAAAAAAGGGAACCAAGTATGCTAAATTATCTATCAAATTAAATTTTATTTCATCTAACAACAGTTGTTTATACTGTGCTTGCACTATTTTCAAAGCTATTAGCGTTCCTCTAAGATAACTTTTAACCATAAATATCCTACTAATTGATGTAGATAAGACATTTGCATCTCCTACTGTTTCACTAATCTTATAAAACTTTATATAATAGTCTGAATCTAAATCTTTAGCATAATTGCATCGAGCAGTACCAACTAATTCATGATTATTAAAAGCTACAAATAAATTAGCACATAAGTCTAATGTGTCTTCTACTTTCTTTTGTTCGTGGTTAGGTTCATAGTTTGGACAATTTTTCAACCATCCTAGTTATTCTACATAGATTTGATAGCACAATTTAAATTTTTTTCTCTTTCTTCAGGAGTTTGAGCTAATCTGATTTCTAACATAATTAGAGATATAGCGTTTTTATTTGAGATGCGGAAACCAAATCCTCTTAAAAAGGGAATAAGGAATAGGCAATTAGCAATTTTAAAGGATGAAAAACAGTATTAAATTCTGAAAAATAAAAGGGAAGAGCTACTTAATACAGCATTTTTTTATGATAAAAAACCACGTTATAGATTTACATTTTATTGAAAAAACTATATTATTTCTTAGATTATAACAAGTTTCTATACAAAGATTGAAAAGGTGATTTAACTTTCTCTAAATGTTTAAAATCAAGTAGGCCTAGCACCATCAGCACACTACTTTCATACATTTGATAATCAATTTCACTAATAGTTTGATAACCTAGTTTTTCAAAAAAAGGAACCAAGTATAATTCGGCATCTACAAAATCAAATTTGATTCCATCTAGCAACTGTTGTTTGTATAATGCTTGCATTATTTTCAACCCTATACCTTTTCCTCTAAAATTACTTTGAACCATAAATCTCCCAGTAATTGATGTATATAAGGTATTTATATCTCCTACTTTTTCCATTTGATAGAGTTTTATATAGTAGTCTAAATCTAAGTTTTACAAGCCTAAGTCTTTAGTATAATTGCATCTAAATAGTACCAACCAATTGATGATGATCGAGAGCCATAAATAGATTAGCAGATAAGTCCAATAGGTCTTCTACTTTCTTTTGTTGGTGGTTTGGTTCATAGTTTGGAAAATTTTCCAACCATCCTAGTTCTTCTGCATAGATTTGATAGCGCAATTTGAAAATTTATTCTCTTTCTTCAAGAGTCCGAGCTAATCTGATTTCTAACATAGTATTTATATCGATTCAACTTCTGTTATTTTTTCACTTACTTGCGATCAATTTCTATTCTGATTTGATAACAATTTTGAGAACTAAATCTCTGGCAATTACAAACAATAAACAATATTATACCATTTTTTTCATGGCAAAAAATCGTTGGTAGTCATATCAATGTCTCCTTAAACAGAATTGCTTGCTGTTCCACCGAAGGACTCTACAAGCTTTTCAGAAAAGGTTTAAATCTTAATGGAAATGTCTATTAATAGCCAGATAAAAAAGCTAATTGCTGATATCTGACTACTAATTAATTACTCTACAACATTACCGAAGAATTAATAATTAAATAATTCAGGTTTAAAGTCTCCCCTTTCAAGGGTAAAAAAATAAATTTTTTCCCTACCGTGTCAATCCTCTCCCTTTTAGGGAGAGGTAATTATCAATTATCAATTATCAATTATCAATTATTGAACCAATCTTTGTTTTAATACACCTGCTAAACCTGCTATTGGCACTTTCATTTGTTCGCCAGTTCGTAAATCTTTGAAACTACACATATTAGCTGCTGCTTCCTCAGAACCAATAATTATACAAAAAGGAATTTTTTGCTTATCAGCTTGTTGTAATTGTTTACCCACTCCACGACTATCAAAACTGGTTATAACATTCATCCCGCTACGACGCAATTTTTGGGAAACATCTAAATAAGTTGCCATTAAATCTTCTTGCATATTCACAACCATAACTGTTGCTGGAGTAGGAGCAAAAGATTCCAGAATACCCGCCTTTAATAAACGACTCATTAATCTAGTTAAACCAATAGAAATACCAACTCCTGGCATTTTCTCTCCAATAAAAGTTCCGACTAACTCTTCATATCTACCCCCAGAACAAATACTTCCTAAAGCTTCATGTCCGATTAAAGTAGTTTCATAAACTGTGCCCGTATAATAATCTAATCCCCTAGCTATTGATAGGTCAATACAAAAACGTTTGTCTGAAACTCCCAAATTTCTGACACCAGAAATTACTGTTTCTAATTCAGAAATTCCCTGAGTTAAAACCTCAGAATTATCCAAAGTTTCTGTCATACTTTTCAGCTTATCCAAAACATCATCAACAGAACCTTTAATATTAGTAAAATCCCCAACTTTTTCTACTTGATCTTCAGATAACCCAATTTCTTTCAAAGCTTTTTTAACTTTTACTTCTCCCACTTTTTCCGCAGTATCAACAATCCGAATACAAGACACAATATTCTCTGCTGCTACTCCCACAGATGCAAAAAAACCAGTTAAAACTTTGCGGTTATTAATTCTGATGAGAAAATCACCAATATTAATCGCTTCAAAGATTTCAGCAATAATCGCTGGAACTTGTGCATCATATAATAAACTTAATTTACCTCTACCAACAACATCAATATCACATTGTCTAAACTGTCGAAAACGACCATCTTTTGCCCGCTCCCCTCGAAAAACAACATCCATTTGATAACGAGCAAAAGGGAAATTTAGATCGTTCAAATGCCGAGCAATATAAGCAGCCAAAGGCACAGTTTGGTCGAATTTTAACGCCCTTTCTTCTGAGCCAGTATCTCCAGCTTTTTCCTTTTCTGCTTGACGATTTGGAGGTAGAATAGGAGATAAACCATAAACAATATTATCTCCTTGATTTCCTTTTGCTTGTAGAACCTCTAAACGTTCAACTGCTGGAGTTTCAATAGGTGTAAATCCGTAGCGTTCAAACACCTGACTAATTGTATCCATTAAGTAAGATTCTAATCGTTTTTCACCAGGGAGGAATTCTGGAAATCCACTAGGACAACTATAATTAATTTTATCTGTTTTTGCCATTTTTTACCTCATCTTTAGAGTAGGGGAGTATTCAACAACTAATAATTAATAATTAATAATTAATAATTAACAATTACCTCTCCTTGAAAGCGGATAGGATTGAGTCAAAGGAAAATTTATTCTTCTCTTGGTCGATTAGATATGGTGAGGAAACTTCGCCATCTCTCGACCGCTTTTTATCTCCTTAAAAAGGGAGGCTTTAGACCACAATTTATCGGGAAAAATATAAATAATTAACGCACTACTGGCTATTAATTATTAAAAGGATTATTCGGAAGCTGATAGCTGATAACGCAGTTTCGACCATAGGAGGCTAGCTGGTCGCTGTTTGCTTACTTCCTTACTTTTTCTTTCCACCAAAAATACCCCCAAATAAACCACCGCCTTTATCAGATTTAGTTCCTTTTTTACCTGTTGTTTTACTTGGTTTATTATTGCCAGTTGCCGCTTGTTCTAATAATTTTTTTACTTCTAATGCTTTTGGCTCTTGAGGATTTAATGAAAGAGCTTTTTTGACTTCAATTTTCGCCATTGTGCCTTGCTTTTGCTGGAAGTAACAAAAACCTAATAAAGCATGACAAAGACTATCATTTTGCTCAAATTTCAAAGCTCCTTTTAACTCTGAAATTGCCTTCACATAATTTTTATTAGATATTAATATTTTAGCCCTATTACAAGCTTGCTCTACCAAAGGATTTTTAGTTGAGGGTTTTATAGTTGTGGGTTTGGCAGAATCACTAGGAGGTTTCGGTGTAGGTGGAGGTGAGGGTTTAACAACTCCAGAACCACTTTTGCGCAGTAAATAAGCTAAATTCAGTTCACTAATTTCTCCAATGATATCTAAAGTTTTGTCAATAGATTCATATTCGCGATCGCTTAATTCCTTGAGAGTTTCCTTATATATGTTTTGATAATCTCCCGCCTTAGCAATTTTTTTTGCTGCATCAGTAGTCAACTGAATTTGACTGCGCTGTTGAGAAACAGTATTACTGAGATTTTTGAGAACAACAAAAAGTTCAGCGCGATCGCCTTCCTTAGAAAATTTATTATAAGCAGGACTCACCAACTTAGATAACAACTGATTAGCAAATTCTTTATCAGTTTCACTTTCAAAGGGTGAAGTATCAGGATGTAAACGACGCGCCACTCGCATATACCGTTTACGAATCTCACCAAATTCTGCATCTAGAGAAACCCCTAAAATTGCGTGATGGTCTGTGAAATCAAATTGGAATAATCCTTGTTTAAATGTAAAAGACATAATAACAACTTTTCCTTAACAAAATGACATTGAATCTAAACTTAATCCTTTTTACCTCTAATTAGACATCTCCGGAAATTAGACATATAGATCATTTTTTGTGTCTTTTTTCAGAAATTTTCTTCCCTATTCCCTATTGCCTATTGCCTACTTCTGCAAAAAGTCTATTCTTTCTCGGAGATATCTAATAGACATCTCCAAAAATCAAAAATAAAATTAATTATTATCAATAAATTATCAATTATTTCTCCCTGTTGCCTGTTGCCTGTTGCCTGTTGCCTCTTTTCTAGAGATGTCTATTGTAGACCAATGAGATAGAGGCGGAGTTTCAATCAACGCTTTGCTCATTAAATCGTGAATTTTGCCATTAGTAGCTAAAATTTTACCCGAACTCATATCAAAAGGACTACCATTATAAGCTGTAACTTTACCCCCTGCTTCTTGCAACACCACTATACCTGCAGCAATATCCCAAGGAGACAAACCTCTTTCCCAGTAACCATCTGCACGACCACAAGCAATAGAAGACAAATCCAGAGAAGCGCAACCAGAACGTCGTACCCCTTGAGCTAGATAACATATTTGACAAAATTCTTTGTAGTTATTGTCAGTAGTCTCCCGTCGGTCGTAAGCAAAACCCGTTATCGTCAAACTTCTTTCTAACGTAGTAGTCTGAGACACACTAACTGGTTTGCGGTTACAAGTTGCCCCCAAACCTTTAGCTGCACGAAAAAGTTCATCTAAAATCGGATTAAATACCACCCCCACCTGTGGTACCCCATCAATTAATAATCCTACCGAGGATGCTGAAAAAGGATATTGGTGAGCAAAATTAGTAGTACCATCCAAAGGGTCTATTGCCCATAGATATCTACTTGTTGTATCTCCCAACTCTCCCGACTCTTCCGCCAAAATGCCATGGTCTGGTAGATGCCGCTGTAAAACTTTGACGATCGCCTTTTCAGCAGCTTTGTCAGCTTCAGTTACCAAATTTCCAGGACTGCCCTTTTCTTGAATATCTTGAAGATTGCCCCAATAAGACATCAACTCTGCACCACCAGCAAGAGCAGCTTCAGTGGCAATATCTAAGAAAACTTGTAATTGTTCTGCACTCATAAAAATAATTAACTTACATAATTAACAGGAAACCCCACCTTGATTGGGGAAATATTTTTGGAGGGTTGCTCACTCATCTCCATAACAACAATAACTTCTTACTTTTGACTTTTGACTTTTGACTTTATTAATTCTATTGTTTAAGATTTTCACGACGAAATTGTGCTGGAGTTTGACGCATTGGACGTTCTGGATTCCAGATACCTCGCCCCATCAGTCTAGCTTTTTCTTGGGCATTAGCAAGACGTTCTGTATACTTATTGTTAGGAAAATATGGCTCTGCCAAGGCCAAACCTTCTTCTGCCATATATTCATTAATTAGTTTCCCATTCAGCCAAATATAAGCTAGTTGGCGATCAAATTTATCTTTTTTCTGGACATCAAATTCTAGTAAAACTTCTTGCCCCAAGGTTAACTTTTCTAGTTGGGTTCTAGCTTCTTGTCCCCAAGGTTTTTGTCTGACATCTGGTGCCTGAATACCAATCAAGCGAATGGGTTCTAGTATGGGTACAGCAGCAGAACGGTCAGTTATCTCGATGGTTTGTCCACTAACAACCCTTTCTACTCTGATTATTTTGCCCGAGGGGGGATTTGAGTTTTGGCAGCCAGCGAAAAATATCCAGGCTATAACTAGAAAAATGATTCTAATCTTCATCCAATGGCAATCCCGCTCTTACCTTTCCTTTGCCAAAATAGCGGCCAAATTGGAGTTCGTATACTTCATCTTCATCTTGTGTCTCTACGAGTAGGTCAGAACTAGCATAGCTGACACACAGAAGAGCATAACCCTGTTTTTGAAGTTCTAATGATAGTCCCATTGCTTCTGGTTGATAGAGTTGGCCAGATATAACTCTCACTGCACAAGTAGTACAAGCACCATTACGACAGGAAAATGGTAAATCTACTCCTTGATTTTCGGCACTGTGGAGAATGTAGCGGTCTTCAGGAACCTGGACTGTATGATATGTATCTTTTTGGCGATTGTGTATGCGAATTTGGTGATAACGGGCCATAATAATTTGAGACTATAATTTATAGTTATTATTAGTTATTTAGGTATTAAATTTTAATTATATTGCTTATGCAGTACAAGGTATTCTCGTCATTACGACCGACAGGGTTTGCGCAGCATTCCGGGACGGAAAGCAATCTCAAATCCTAGTTTTTTTGTACCTCATGCTTAAGTACTGAATTAACAAACTAAAACATGATTTATGCTTAATCTTATGTTATCAAAATAATTGGGTCTAAAACTCCGCCTTTTAAGGCGAAATATTTTTGAAGCGGAGCTTAAATCCCCTACTTCCCCTCCTGGGAGGGGTTAGGGGTAGGTTAACTTCTGACTTCTGACTTCTGACTTCTGACTTAGTAAACCAGGCCCAATATCTAATATAAAATTTTTTTGCGAGAAATAGTTGCAAAATTTAGAATTATTCTGCTACAATAGTATAATTGTGAGCAAATATAGAATTTAATAGTTTTGCTTTTTGGAGAGGTGGCCGAGTGGTTTAAGGCGCAGCACTGGAAATGCTGTTATGGGGTGACTTATACGGGGGTTCGAATCCCCCCCTCTCCGTTCTATAGAATAGGTTTTAGCAATTTAGCTAAAGTTAAGCCCTGGTTTAATGGTTTAACAAAGTATTTACCAAGCATGAATTTCATGCCTTATTTCAGCAATGCCCTTTTTTAAAATTGGTATAACATACTCTGGGGCTTTGCGCGATCGCTTAACAATCAGATTACTACTGTTAAAGCTGATTAATTTAATTGTGAAAATAGAAGAAAACCAGTAACTTTTAATTCTACCGTGGCAATATCCTTATTATTGAGATTTTTGCATCCAACTTACAATTTCTTGAACTAATTCTTCAGTTTTTTTCGTACCATCAACAGTTAAGTCAGCTATTGTAGGTAGCAAAGTTTGTACCTGTACCTCAGTAGAATGAGCTTCAAGATCTTGATAATTTTGATCATGAATTATATTTCTTTCATTTAAACGAGCATTACGAATTTTTTTATCAATACATATAAAAACTAAGCGAAATTCTAAAGGACTAATAATTCTCCGGAGAGTTTTAAGAACTTCGACATGACGAATACCATCTATTACTAATGGCTGTAATGGTTTCCAATTTACTTGTGCTAATACTGATTGACAAAACTTTTCTACTCCTTGATTAATCAGAGAAGCACCCAAATTTTGTAATACTTCTCTTGATTCTTCAAGGTTTCGACTTCTAGCAACAGTACGAACATAATCACCAAAACTGACATACTGCCAACCTAGATGCTGAGAAATTTCTTTAGCAAGAGTTGACTTTCCACTGGCAATTCGACCAGCAAAACCAAGGACTATTGGTTTCATTTCCATAAATCAAGCTCCAGTTGACCTAAATTTTCATGTAAAACAACCCAACCCCGGCGATCGCGTTTAACAAACTTTACCGGAGAAATAGGCTTAACATTTTGAATTCGCATTAAAGTAGCATAGGAAGCTTTTTCTCTATCTTCCCAAAACTTGTTATCTTGAGCGCAGATAGCGGCTGTAAATTTTTCTTTGATTGTTTGCCAAGATTCAGGGTCTAGTTCATAGAACCAAACGCAAGCAACCTGACAAACGCCAACAATTGCTCCACTTGAACGCTTGAGCAATACAATGTCACCTTTTTGGACGCGCTTGTAAGGAGCAAAGCGTCGAGTAGCAAATCTTGATTCTACAGTTTTCTGACCATCCAGTATAAACTGGAGATATGGCTCAACTAAGACAGCTAAATGGAGAGCAAATGGCTCTAAACAAGGTTTATTTAACTGTTCCAGGTAATCTTCCCAGAAAGCATCGCCTTTTAAGGCTAACCGTAGGTCATCAACCAATAAGTTAAGGGAATTATCTATTTTTCCTTTATCTTTCAAAGATTAAATTCTCCTTTCGTTCCACTTCGATCAGTTCAATAATCTGATGAGTGGTGTAAGAAACTTGCTTAGTTTCCCAATTATTTAAGGAACGCTTTAAAGCAGATTCAACAGCTTGATGAGTAGATTGTTTTTTCCACTCTTTGGTTAGCTGTTTTCAGGATGTCATCTATGACTTGTCTAGAAATTTTCTGACCAGAAATAAGTCTTTGTATAGAGTTAAGCACTGTTGATGGATACACACTAGGCAAAGAAGTTATCAATTGCTCGAAGGTAGTAATATTTGTAGCAAGGGTTCTTAATATCCAAGAATCGACAGATTTTTCAAATTCTCGTATTTCAATATCTGTATTTGAGTTCATTTGGTTAGTAAAATCCTTTCAACTTTCGAGTAGCTAATGAAACATCAGCAATATTAATAGCTCTTTCTTCAGAGGAAAATCTAGATTCTAACTCTTGTTGCCAAGCTTCAATAGCAATTTGTTGATTTTGCCATGTATCACCTATTGCCATATTGATTCTTTGTTTGACTGGAGTAAATTCCTGAATCTTGAGTGGAACTGTCCGCAGTGGCAAATTTTCATCAAGCATTTGCAGGCGATCGACAAAATGATTTATCTCTTCTGTTATTTGCTGTTTTGACGGTGTGGTAAAAGTAGCATAAGCATATAAATCAATTCCTAGTGTTATAGCAATGAGCGCTGGCATCTTTACATGTTACATAGATATTTGCAATGTAATATAAAAGTAACTGTATGAGCTGTATTTTTCATAAATTAGGCGATCGCTAAACCTTAAAGTTTTAAGGATGTCTGTAATGGTATTGATAATTTACAGTTTATAGCTTGAAATTGTTTAC
>NZ_JAAHGU010000193.1:0-11507 GCF_010692685.1 Okeania sp. SIO2F5
GTTTAGTTCTTTTTTTTTTGGGCAGCAGTGGTTCAATTAAAGCCCACTCGCTGTCTGTCAAGCTACTTGAGTATGGCATTTTCTATCCATTATACTCTCTCACAAAGATCCGTTTAGGGGTTCTATAAAGAAGAATTTATTGAAACCTTAGAGAGTCTCACTGCTAGCGACTGGAATAATCCCACATTAGGAGAGGTAACTGAGGCTGATTTTCGAGAACCCACCAATGAGGAACTACTGGGACTTTACGAAACCATTGAAGAACGATTACACAATTTGCGTCATTGGCTGAATATCGATGGCGAACCCTTGAATGTTCCTCTGTTAGCCCCTCCTATCGACCCCCAACAACTGCAATTAGCTGCCTTATCTGGAGTTCCTGCTACTGCAGCTCAGAGCTTTGCTCAAATGGCTCTACCTTATACTTTCGAGGAGATTCTGGCTAAAGCTCAATATTACACTCAGGAACTGATGAAGTATTCTCTACGGATGCAGCAAGCTCTAGAAAAACGAGACGATCGCCTACTCCAAGAAATTAAGCAACAGCATGAGAAAGATTTGTTTAAATTCAAGATTGATGCTCAAGAACAAGCGGTTGAGATGGTTGATGTAGCTTATGATGCCTTAGATTATGCCAAGAATGTTCTTCTAGTAGAGCGCGACGGACAGAAAAAGTTCGCTGATGAGTTTATGAATGGTCATGAAGAAACCGCTATGGGGCTCACAGCAATCAAAGAAGTGTCGATGATTTTGGCTAGTGGTATGTCAGTAACTCAGGCAGTTTCTGCATTACTGCCAAACATTTTTGGTTTTGCTGCTGGGGGAAGTAAGACAGAAGCTCCTGCCAAAAGTGGTAAGGAAGTTGCTAAATTAGCCGCCGATATGCTTCAAGATGTCATAGATACTTTCAAAGATGTCGGAAGCTACCATCGTCGCCAACAAGAAGCTCAACTTAACTATGATGTGCTGGTGGAGAAAATCAAAGAGATTGAATTCAATATATCTGATGAAAGTGAAGCGAAAAAGGAAAAGGAAATACTCAAACAGCTTCAGTCGGAGCGTGACCAATCTAAATATTTAGTAGAATTTCACCAAAGTCGCTTTACAAGTAGTCAATTCTATGATTGGTACATCGGGCATATTAGCAGTCTCTACCGTTCCTCCTACGATACTACTGTCAAGTTTGCCAAGATGGCTGAAAGCGCATTCCGAATGGAGACTGGAGACCCCACAGCTACCTTTATTGGCTCTCATTGGGATCAAGGCACTAAAGGAATACTTGCTGGTCAGGCCCTCTGGTTAGACTTGCAACGGATGGATTTGGCTTATTGGAGTCGCATCGAGCCTGAGGCTAGTATGGCCAAAGAAATTTCACTCCTAGAATTTGACCCATCTTCTCTAGCATCTCTCCAGTCTCGTGGTCAAACCATCTTTTGTCTCAAAGAAGAGTTATTTGAGGAAGACGATCCGACTCTTTATGGCCGAAAAATTGAAAGTATTCGGGTTTCTATTCCCGCTTTGGAAAATCAACGATGGTCTTGTTGCGGTCGGTTAACTCAAATTGATAGCCGACTCTACTATAGCCGTCACAAAGATGCTAACCACTCTATCTTTAATCCCTATGCTTATCAAAGTATAGTTTTAGGGGGATGGCAGACTGACTCTTCTAAGGTAAAATTACCGAAAGGTCGTCTCAAACCCTTCCAAGGCACAGGAGTTGACTCAACTTGGCATTTATCTTTCCCTACAGTTGTCAAAGCTATAGGGGAAAAACGCCGTCATTTTCCTCAGAAAGAAATGCTGAAGCTCATTGATGATGTGGTGATTGAAGTGACTTACAGCGCAAAGATGTAATATCATGTTCGGTTGAATACTTACACTTTGGAGGAAGGAAGGCAGAAGGCAACCCACCCCTAACCCCTCCCAGGAGGGGAAGGCAGAAGGGAAGAAAAGGTTAAAAGGGATAAAGTTTTTTGATCACTGGTAATCTGGACATAATATCAAATCCGGTTAATTGCACATAAAAAAATTCTCCAATGGTCATAAGTAGGCCCATATTTGTAATTCTCTCTCCTCCTGACTCCTGACTCCTGACTCCTGACTCCTCCTGAGTTAACCATTCTATAACTGTTTAACCGGACTTGATATAAAATAAGCGATCGCTCCTCAACTAAGAAGGTTGGCGATCGCTATTTTTACTCATCCCTAATTATAGAAAAAATTAGGAATCAAATTAATCTACTCTTTCTAATTGCCAGAGAAGTTAAACTAAGCAATTCCATCACTAGAATTACTCGTCTCCAAAACCGGACGTGAGACTTTCACCTCATCCGGCTCCTCAGTGATTTGGCCCTAATCAAAATGAGCACCTCTACCGCTATTCTTAGCAGTTTTCAGATCGTTGCAATCTCTATGCAGTTCAATAGCATCCAATACTTTCCCCTCCTTAGCTTTTGAGTAGTACAACAGTTGAAGCAAAGGACGTGGACAGCCAAATAATCTAAAACTTACACCAGGTAAGATTTTTCCTTCTGTCTCCCCCCTTTCAAAGGGGGGTTGGGGGGGATACCCTCTGCCTTCTGCTATACAAGCACTCTATTTGTCCAAAGGTTGAAAGTCCTTTTGCCTACTCCATTGACATCCTCCCGAGGCTGACCTGCTCATGCAGCGCGGGATTCCCATCCATCATTCAAACAGACGCTCGCTGAACAAATGACTCAGGGCAGGTTGACACTTCACTGGAAAATGCTGGCTTTGCCAGTCTAACACTTCCTCCATGTCCGTTTAACTTCTCCGAGTGCCCCTCGGCGACTTGATTGAACAGTTACAGTAATCTTAACCTTGGTTTTTGGTTAAGCAATATTTCTATGTTATATGTTAACAGATTATCTGTAAAACCGCAACATTGATTGGACATTCATCCCGACCCTCCCCTACGGGAGAGCGCGGGTCTTGTGCCAACATTTTGATAAAACCAGTCCTTGTTAACATTCTCCTGTCTAACAATAGGAACTTCTGTGTGTTTCAATAGCTTGACTCGACTGCCATCCTCATAACTACAGGAAAATTCCTTTTTGTTTTCCCCAGAATGCCAATACTTTTGAGAAACCCAGTCATTATTTTTATTGGAATGTCTTCTTCTTGCCCAACGCCAGAGTTTTTGGTACACTAAATGATCCAAATCCCTAAAGGTTTTCTTACTCACCACAGCCGAGTAATAGTTTACCCAATCCCGAATAATAGGATTAAGCCTTCTAATTAAAGCAACCTGTGGTGCAGACTTATGTCTATCTATAACCTCAGCGATTTGACGATAATGACTCCTCATGCTCTGGTCACTTGGTTTGACCTCAATTTTAAAACCAAGCTTACCTTGATTTGTGCCCACCTCATATTGCCTGATGTTGAACCCCAAGAAATTAAACCCTGGTTTTTCTCCACCATACCCATATAGAGTATGAACTATTCTTGTCTCACTTGGTTTTAACTCCAGCCCCATTTCAGACAACCACTCTCCAACCTTTACCAGGCATTTTTGAACCACATCTATATCTTTGTGAGCGATCGCCAAACTACTACCATAGCGAACCAAACCCAAGTATTCACTCCTATCAACCCTTGATATCTCATACCCGCTTTCCACAGATTGAAAATCAAAAATTTCAGCATACTCCTTGATTTGCTCCTCCATACCATGAAGAGCCACATTTGCCAGAAGTGAAGAAATAACTCCACCCCTTGCCATCTGCTCCTCCATTGGAAACAAACCTTCCCCATCCATCACACCAGCCTTCAACCAAACTTTGATTTTTCGACGCAATGTAGGATAAGTACCCAGCTTTTCCAGTAATAGTTCGTAGTTAATACCCTGAGAAGACTTAGCAATGTCAGCCTCAAGCACATACTTAGGCTCCAGCTTGACAAAACCAAAAATTGCTTCTACGGCATCTTGAGGCGATCGCCCCGGCATAAACCCATAACAACTAGGTTCAAAAATAGCCTCCCATTCTGGCTCCAGAACCATCTTGACAAGTATTTGTAGAGCGTAGTCCTCTATAGTGCCTTTCTTAGACTTAACCTTGCCAGTTATGTCCAAAGTTTCAGCCAAAGCAAACAGCTTTTCCGAAGACAAAATTTTCTCACTCTGGTTATCTTGAATTACCCCACGCACCGCCAATAACTTAGCGTACCAGGACTTCAGCAAAGTTTTTTGGGGCTTACGAAATGCAACAAAATCACGACTCTCAGAGGCTCTGTAGATTCTTTCCTGTAACTTAAAGACCTGACGCTCAACCTTTAACCAGTTAATATCGCGCCATTCCTGCCATTCCGCCGTAGTCTTCAAACTCGTATTGGACATTTCTATTACCTAATCAAACTCTACATTCCAAATCACCGTGTGTCCGTCAGCCTATCCCATTACATTAAATAAGGGCCTTTGCTTCTGACACAATCCTTCCCAATCAAACATCCGGTTAGCACCTACTTGATTCAGTTATCAGTTATCAGTTATCAGCAGTCAGTTATCAGCAGTCAGTTATTGTACTCTAAAAAAGAGTTGTAGCACTCGCCATATGCGCCTTTTAAATATAGTCACGGCAAGAATTTAACTTCTGAGTTCTGAGTTCTGAGTTCTGACTTCTAAATAACTATTCAAGAGTTTTTCATGGGTTACTTCGTTCCAAATGACCTTATTTATATACCTTTAGGATGATGCTTTACGCCGGGTTTAGGGGAAGTGCTTATTAGCCGAACCAAATCTCGCTAACTCCCTATCCTCTGCCTTTTGGCTCCAGTGTCACAGCTTCTTTCACTGGTTGAAAATTACGACGCTTCAATTACATCTTCGCTCCTCGCTATCCAATGGGTATTGTGCTCAATGGAAACTCATTTAAGCTTTAAGTTTTACCACCTTTTTACCCCGCTTTACGGATTGATGGCTAGTCGCTACCGTAGGGGTAATGCTGTCAACCCTGCACCTGGGCGGAAGGAATCTCACCTCCAAGGTCATTTAGTTATAAGGCTTATGGCCTTACTCTACTCACGTCTTATAGCATTTGAAGCAAAGAGCGCGGACAGCTCAAGAATCTAAAACTTAGACCAGGTAAGATTTTTCCTTCTGCCTTCTGCCTTCTGCCTTCTGCCTTCTGCTAGGATGATGCTTTACGCCGGGTTTAGGGGAAGTGCTTATTAGCCGAACCAAATCTCGCTAACTCCCTATCCTCTGCCTTTTGGCTCCAGTGTCACAGCTTTTTTCACTGGTTGAAAATTACGACGCTTCAATTACATCTTCGCTCCTCGCTATCCAATGGGTATTGTGCTCGATGGAAACTCATTTAAGCTTTAAGTTTTACCACCTTTTTACCCCGCTTTACGGATTGATGGCTAGTCGCTACCGTAGGGGTAATGCTGTCAACCCTGCACCTGGGCGGAAGGAATCTCACCTCCAAGGTCATTTAGTTATAAGGCTTATGGCCTTACTCTACTCACGTCTTATAGCATTTGAAGCAAAGAGCGCGGACAGCTCAAGAATCTAAAACTTAGGCCAGGTAAGATTTTTCCTTCTGCCTTCTGCCTTCTGCCTTCTGCCTTCTGCTATAACCTGATAGCCTTGACTTTTAGCAGAAACGAATCGCACTTTGGTTTCCTTCGCGACGTACTCTAGATACTACCCAGTTCCGCCAGACCCAATGGTCTCCACGACTGGTGACAGCACTGGCATTGATGTCCATTAAATCTGCTAACTCTGAGCTGGTGATTAGATAGCCTTTACTGGCCACTTCATCAGCTATGTGTAAGGTTTCTATTAAGTTGCGCAGTTGCCCAACTCTTTGCTCCCTGGGCATATTTTCGAGTAATTCGTTTGTTGTGTCATTCATGGTAATTATCAGATTATTTGGTCAGATACTACGGCTTACGATTCTATCGTTTTGTTTCCAATCTTGCTTAATTAGTTTTGAATATTCTAGGCTAACTCTGGTTGAGAATTGCCGTTAGAGGTGAAAGATTGTTTTCTCCTCACAACTTTTTTTCAGCTTAAGACTGGTTTTAATATAGTATAAAGTTATGTCTATAAATAGGAGATGATTGTTCCTTGAAATTACATATATCATCTGAAAGCTGAATTTTTTTATTTCCCTATATCCCGCAGAACTTTTTTTTGTAGTTAACAAGTCCACATTTTGAATATTTTTTCTTTTGTAGATATTCTATGTCTTTATAAGTATCAATACTAAAAGTCTTATTTTGGCCTGAGATTTGACAACTTAAATTTTTTTAATTGTTGAAGAAGAAGTGGGGGGGTAGGGCATGACTAATTCTTTGTCGTCAGAGAATATTAATAAGAAATACATTTGTGCAAATATACGAATCTCCCCACACTTCCCCTCCTGGGAGCAGGGCTAATTCTTTGTCGTCGCCCGAATATTTACAACCCTATATTTTTTTATATCTTGCGACCCCCACACCTCCCACACTTCCCACCCCCTCCTCCTTTTTTCTAAGCGTGACAATAAATTGACCTTGGGGGAGTAGGGGGAATTTTCTGAAAATCTTCCTTTTTCAGTAATACTATTTTCGCGATCGCCCTTCTTGTGATATTCTTAATTATTGCGTTGAATAAAAAATCATGTTTATTTTCAAATTTACCCCAGTTTATTTACTATATCAGAATTTTTTCTGGCGTGCAACCTTAATTTCATCCCCCTGCCGTTTTTTATTGGAGTGCTAAACACAATGATAAATAGAATAATTTGGTAGTCCTGTGGAGCGTAATGGTAAATGGGGTAATGGTAAATGGGGGTCATTTCAGTGATCAGTTATCAGTACCTCTGCCTGAAGTCAGAATTTTGAATAAAGCCAAAAATTTATCGCTTTTAGGCAACAGCTTCGGAAGGCAACGGGCAACAGGGAATATATAGGAAAAAAGTATTTTTGCACATAAGAGATGCACCCGAAAAACTAGCTTTCTATGGGCGGATTTGGTATGAATAACTTTAATAGTAGTAATCTAGCAATTTTTAATTAATCATTAGATTTTTTTAAGGATTGCATAATAAATTAAGTTTGCTAAAATAACTAAAAGTTACACCACTTTTCAAGTAAATGAGGTACAGTAACAGAAGAACAATATTCATTATTCATTCATTAAAATAATGATTAGATAATCTGTACCTCATAAACCTGCAATGTGCTGTAAATCAGAATCAAAAAATACAAGAATAATTGATAGCAATTTCTGTATAAATTAAAGATATTAACTAGCCTTGAAAACGAGAGAATATCGAGAAAAAAATCTGAATATCCAGTAAGCATTTCCTGGGGAATGCTGCTCAAACAGCTATTAACTGTCAGCTCTCAGCTCTGATAAATTTTAATGAATATAGACTATAAAGCTAGCTTTGATAGTAAGTGTAAATTATGACTAAATTAGTAAAGCTTTTATCTAAAATTAAAAGTAATAACTGACGGCTGAATGCTTACAATATTCATGGGCGATGTGCTAATTGCTATATATATTTTGCTGAAAAAGTGGGGAAACTCCGGTGTAATTCCGAGGCTGTGCGGCAACTTTCAATAATTATTAATTATTAATTAATTACCTCTCCTTTAAAACGGATAGGATTGAATAATCATGAAAATTTTTCTTCTCTTGCTCCATTGGATATGGCCAGGTCCCCTCGCCATCCCACCCTACGGGAAGCTACGCTAACGACCGCTTTTATCCCCTTAAAAGAGGAGGCTTTAAACCACAATTTTTCGGTAAATCGACAAATTGATAAAAGTATTTAATATACAAAATAAATAACTACTTACTAATCAAAAGAACTCGATCGGCCATAACACCTACTTATCACTTGTCAACCCTAGCTTCCTGCCTGAAACAGGAAAGGATAATTAATGAAATATTCAACTCAAAATTCCGAAATCAAAGCACAAAAAAATCTGACTTCAACAGAAGAAAGAAATAGTATATCTACAAATCATAAATTACCTCCATTACCACTACAAAGACCTTTATTATTGATAGGTCATGGGACACGAGATGCTGACGGAAAACAAACTTTCTTAGATTTTGTTGCAGCTTATCAAAATTTAGATAAATCTCGACCTGTGATACCTTGCTTTTTAGAATTAACAGGTCCAACTATTCAAGAAGGAGTAGATAAATGTGTAGAACAAGGTTACACAGAATTATCTGCTTTACCAATTTTATTATTTGCAGCTCGCCACAATAAATTTGATATTACCAATGAATTAGACCGAGCAAGACAACGACATCCTCAAATAAAATTCCATTATGGGCGACATTTTGGCATTACTCCCAAGATTTTAGAATTGTGGCGATCACGTCTCACAGAATTAGAAGAAACTAATTTTAATCCCTCCGAAACAGTTTTATTATTTGTAGGGCGAGGTTCGAGCGATCCCGATGCTAATGGAGATGTTTATAAACTAGCTCGAATGTTATGGGAAGGCAGTGGATATCTAACAATTGAAACTTGTTTTATTGGCATTACTCATCCTCGTTTAGAAGAAGGTTTTCGGCGGGCTAGATTATATCAACCGAAGCGTATTATTGTTTTGCCTTACTTTTTATTTACCGGAGTTTTGGTCAAGAAAATATTTGATATTACTGCTCAACAACAAGAACAATATCCAGATATTTCTATGACTTGTCTGCCAGAAATGGGAGCACATCCAACATTATTAGAATTATTACGAGAAAGAGAAATAGAGACACAATTAGGAGAAGTAAAAATGAACTGTGAAATTTGTAAGTTTAGGTTAGCTGCTGTTACTAATGGAGAAAATTTTCACGGTCATCATCACCACCATCACGACCATTCTCACTCACATCATCATCATAGTAACGACCATAATCATTCTGTGGTTGACCCCTACGCTGAACCCGAACAATATCATCAACGTATCTGGCAAGTTCCATAACAATAAGAAAAGCTAACTACTGAATATTTACTTTTAACTATTGCTGTCATTTTGAGAGGGGAATATTAGGATTAATATTTTAGGGAAAACATTAATATTCCCCTTAGCAATCTTAATCGGTATGCAAATATATTATTGAATTTTTATGGTTTGATCATCAATTAATCAAGGTAAATTCAAAGTTCTATAGAGTAGTAGTGAAATGTCTTTTGATTTTACAAATCTCAACTTTTATAATGACAACTCATGGCTTTAAGTCAAGATATATCAGTTTTTATGCTTCTTATACCCCTACGATATTTCTCCAGTTCATAAACAGAGAAAATCATTGCTTGACTTAATCAAAATTTTTTTTGTTTATGTTGAATTTCAGGAAATTGCAGATAGATTAGGTATAGAAAAAGAATTTATAAAAAGACAGGAAAAATATAAACGCGATCCCCACAAAAGTATAACATTAGCAGATTTGTTACTTTTGCTTATTTCTGTTATTGTGGCTTTTATTCTTGCTCTATCATCTGCTCTTTTAATATTTTTTTCATACTCACTAATCAAAATTTTAATCCCTTTGATTCCAGAAAACACAACCTATGCTAATTTACTTTTTAATTCAATATCTTTGAGATTTTTAATATTATTGATATTTTTGATAATTACAGCAGTAATATACCCTGTATATTTTTTGATATATTATAAATATTTAGTCAGTTTTGCAAACGATATAAACTATAGATATTTTACCGAATAATTAATAATTAAATAATTCACCTTTCAAGCCTCCCCAATAAAGGGGAAAAAATAAATTTTTTCCCTACCGCATTAATCCTCTCCCTAAAAGGGAAAGGTAATTATCCATGATCCATGATCCATTATCCATTAATGAAATTTATTGGTAGATTGTCTTTTATGATTATAATTACAATAATATATCTTTTAGTAGAATTAAATCATGCTCAAGCCTTAGAAGATATGAATTTAAGGATTAATATTCTTCAGCGTATGAAAAACTTAGTGCGACTTAATCGACTTTTATCAATAAAGATATCTAACCAAAATACAAGTTATCAAGAATGGATAAAAGAACATTTTAAAAAAATAGAGTTTTTTCTTTGGGAAAGAAGTCGATGGGCTATTGTTCCAATATCTTCTACTAGGGAAACCTTAGAAAAAGATTTTCACTATTTGCTAAACATTTATTGAACAGGTAGATATGGTGATTTTGTGTCGTCAGGAGATATTCCAAAAAACTTTAATTATGAGAATAAAATAGAAGAAAAATATAGCAAAGATAGTTTATTCAATAAAATTGTAAATTTTGTGCTAGCAATTACACCTCTGATTATATTGTTGATTTTATTTATATTGATTGAAGCAGAAATTATAAAGAGTAGAAATATCCCACAAGATGTTATTTTTTTAATTGCTATATCTTGGCTTTTGCTTCTCATTAACAGAATTCTAAAACTGGGAATTATTGATTCGATAGTTAAGATTGCTCAAGGAATTAAAGATTTGAATAAGTAATTTAGGAAATAGTATTTCTAAGGTAATTTAATCAGCAGTAAGCATATACTATCTCAATATTTTTGATAAATTTAATTCCTATTATGATGGGGAAATTTCATAGAAAAACAAACAATGATTTAAGAATTAGAAGATTTAAAAAATAGTATTTTAGAACAGCGCTACGAACATGCTTTAGCTTTGATATATGAATTAGATGGCATGAGTTGGCAAACAAAAATTACAGCGGATTCCAGGTTTATGAGGTACAGAGTAAATTGTAAAAATATTGTACCTTTTCAGAAAATCTAGTGTAGCTTTCATATCTTTCCAGGTTTTTACTGTTGCCCTTACCTTATCTGGTTGATCATTATAATATTTTTTTTCATTACTTTTTGTTATTGTGTTTATTAAATTGTTTCTTGAATCTATCGCTTCTTTTTTGTGTTCCTCTTTTCCTCGAAACCATGACTTTTGAGTATCTCTAAATGCATATGTTTTCGTTGTTTCTGTACCTTCCTCATTTATGAAACCGTTATCTTTATAGAACCCATTTGAGATCTATATAATTATGGTAGTCAAGTCTTTTCGCGCATTAATTTTGAGGAAAATTCAGTTGAAGGAGTGTTGAATTTTTTGTATTATCTCTCCCCAAATCTTCCCTCTTAACCTTTTCTCTCTTACCTTCTGTCTCCTGTCTCCAGTATAGCTGTCTCCTAGTCAAAAAAACTTGATATTTATATGAAGATACGGTTAGGGGTTCTATATCCCCAAACGTAAACATTTACCTCCATAGGTACTGCTGCTGACGAACCAGAAGAAATAAGCTTCGATTCTTTCACTGGCATCCGCGACACTTGTGTTATTTTGTTACATATTTCTTCAAGCTCAGTTTCTCCTTTTTTAATGATTTTTTCTCCATGTGCAATAGACTTGTCGCGAAATAAAACCTTAAAGTGAAATGGGAAAATTCTGGTTTTCACTGATTAAATTATCCTGCCATTAAGTAGAAATTCCAGAGTCCAGCCGCAGTGAACATGAAGCGATCGTCGCGC
>NZ_JAAHGU010000194.1:0-11399 GCF_010692685.1 Okeania sp. SIO2F5
ACTGCTCCATGGCCTCTGGAGTCAGCCAAAAAGTGAGACTCCCTCGCTGCTTTAAGGAGGCATCATACTCAGACCAGTTTTTGAGTCGATACAAGGACTTGGAGTTGGATTTAGACTTACTCTTACTCATATCTGCTGAGTGTAGTTTCGTGTACCATCTTGACTTCTTTATTTTTACCCTAAACATCATCTTTTGTGCAACAAAGCCCCTAATAATCAAAACTTTAATAGTAAAACAAATAGTGAAAAAGGCTGGAAGTTTAGGAAAAACTCTTATAAACAATTCGTGAATTGGATAACAGAAGAGATTGAAGAACAGCTAACTAATGAACAAGTAAAGGTAACGGGAAAAGTGACACTACACCTTTACGGAAAGCCTAAAGAAGAAAAAGAGAAAGCATAATTATTGCTAAACAAAATTTTTGAAGAAGGAGACAGGAGACAGGAGACAGGAGACAGGAGGAAAATTACATGGGGATTCGCTCCCCCAAGTAATGCGTGAACACCCTGTAGACGGTGGGGTATTAAACCCACAAAGAAAATGATAAAACACATAGACTGGGATGGAAAACCCACCCCACTAAAATTAACAATTAACTACGCACCAACAGCTTCTTTGGCAGCATACATAACTTCTAAAGAAATCTCCCCAATACCACGTTCTCTCGCAAACTTTTCTGTATTTCGCTTCACCTTACCCCGAACAAAACCAGGCACCTTATTCAACTCTGCTTTTGCTTCTTTCGTCCAATTCAAATCAGAATCAGCAGAAATACTCTTAGTAATAACCTCCTTAGTATCATGCCCACCAAATATTTCTAACAGGTGGTCTTCCATTCCCAAAGTAAAGGAGTTGTAAACCAAATCCGCAATTTGATTAGTTCCCTCATAACCCATAAACGGTTTATAACCAATGGGAAAATTCTGAATATGAATTGGTGCAGCAATTACACCACAAGGAATATTCAACCGCTTACCAACATGACGCTCCATTTGTGTACCAAAAATTGCCGCAGGTTCCACACGAGCGATCGCATCCCCAATCTCTCCATTATCCTCACTAATTAAAACTTCATCGCAATATTCACTCACCTGTTCCCGGAACCAGTCAGCATCATATTTACAATAAGTACCTGCCCAAACTACATGAATACCCATTTCCCGCGCCAAAATTTTTGTCAGAGCAGCAGCATGAGTATTATCCCCAAATACCACAACTTTTTTACCAGTTAAATTTTGACAGTCAATGGAACGAGAAAACCAAGCTGCTTGAGAAACGTGCAAAGTTTGATTATCAATAAATTCCTCATAGTCAACATTGGCACCTTGAGCATTAACCACCTGCTGAATTTTACGAATACAACGAGCAGTTTCCACCACACCCATAGGAGTAATGTCAATATAAGGAGTTCCAAACTCTGACTCTAAATATTTAGCTGCCATTATCCCCAATTCGCGATAGGGTGTGAGATTAAACCAAGCGCGAGGTAGATTTTTTAAATTGTGAACAGAAGCACTTTCGGGAATGACTTCATTAACTTCGATACCTAAATCTGCCATTAAGCGTTTTAACTCGGTGCAGTCATGTTGGTTGTGAAAACCCAGGGTAGAAACGCCAATAATATTAACAGAAGGTTTTTCAGTTTTCCCTTCTGGAAGTTCCCCTTTCTTTTTCGCCTTCTCAATATAATATTTAACGATTTGCTGCAAAGTGCTATCCGCTGCTTGGAGTTCGTTAACGCGGTAATGGTTAACATCTGCCAGCATTACATCACCTTTGGCATCTATTTGAGCGCGTTCGACAAAATTTTCTAGGTCTTCTTGCAAAATGCTGGAAGTACAGGTAGGAGTAAGAACAATTAAATCAGGAGCTTCTTCATTGTCTTTACGGATGATATTATCTACCACTTTTTCTTGAGAACCCCGCGCCAATACATTACGGTCAACTACACTGGTGGTGACTGGTGTATAATTACGTTCTCTTTCTAACATAGAGCGCATGACATTGAAATAATCGTCACCGAGGGGAGCGTGCATTATGGCGTGAACGTTTTTGAAAGAGCTGGCAACGCGCAATGTGCCAATGTGAGCGGGACCTGCATACATCCAGTAGGCTAATTTCATCTAATTTTCTCCGTTTTTTGTTAACTGTTATAGATTTGTTACTTTGATTGTCTCAAATTTTGATGTCTTTATTCATTTAACGGGACTTTTTGAACAATATTTTTTCAGGTTATCCCATCAACTAGGAACTCAGTTTGTCAGTAAAGCAATAAAATTTTGTTTTATTTAAGTATTCTTAATTTTTTAGTTAATTTGTGTAAATTAGGGGTTGACAATTGTTTGATATAGGTATATGAAAAAAGCGATCGCTTGTTTATAGTGTGCGATCGCTCTCCAGAAAAAAATCAGGTAATGTCCTACAAGTAGTGATTTTCTTGGCTAAGAGCTGATTCATAAAGTAAATCTTAAATTAGCTAGTCCCTTGACCATGAGTGGGATTAATCAGCCATAAATCATTGCTTCACTTACATCTGAATAGACTTCATAATCCTTACATAGCGCGCCTAAATCTATTTAGCCACCCATGCATTCCGTTCAACAATCCATCGCGCACGGCAATTGCTCAAAACTCTCTGATGTTCGTTTGATCACTTCCAATAGCGACGCCATCGCCACAAACCTGCCTAACAGCATTGGCAAAGTTTTTACCAGAATAACCCTGATCTACCCAGACTACCTCGCTCTTTCGATAGCTTGCTCTTTGCTTCATTGAGCACAACTACTGCTCCTAAACGTTCTGAGGCATTTGCCTCACTCACTAGAACTCCAATTATAGCAATGAGCGCTGGTGTATTTACAAATTGCAGGAGATGTCCAATAGCTAAAATCTTATATTATAGGCAATTTATTCCCCCTTCCGGAGCTGTTGCCTGCGCACAGCGCTATAATAATCCGAATCGAATCTACCACCATAAGGCGCTTACGGCCTTTAACTTTCTTACCACCATCGCGCGCCGTAGACAGCTCCCTTTTTTCTGTTGTTTTGACTGCCATAGGAATCAGCGTTCGCAACGGTGGAGTCTTGATCCCTGTCTAGTTGTGTTCTTAATTTTTGGCGAACTTGATCGTGAAGAAGTTGCCAGAAACCACGATGCTGCCATTTGGTGGAAGTATCTGTATACAGTTGTGTAGGGTGGTAAGTCATGGGGCATCATTTCCCATTGGAATCCAGTTCTTTGTACATAAAATATACCCCATACGAATTTCTCGGAAATCCACTTGAACAGGATGACCAAACCCTTTAGGTTTAGGTAGTAGAGCCTTGAGTATCTCCCCCATACGAATCACTCAGGTCCCTTGGGTATGGTTGACGTTTAGGGTTAGCGATCACCTCCGGTTAAGGGTACGCTATCGCAGGTATTAGACTCATTGGTTACAATATGGCTCAACTATACTCAACAATCACACCTAATTTGACTGGGATTAACTTTCTTTAGATTCTCTTTATGAATCAGCTCTTATATTACTAACTACAAAAATATTTAATCAATGCCATATTGCGATCGCAATACCATATACAAAATCCGAGATAACTCCCGTCGTTTCAAAGGTTGAGCATCCAAAGGTGTACCAGAAGTACCAAATAACTGAAACACATCAAAATCTCCACTTTTACCAACAATAAACGCTAACTGCTCCCGCGTACATTGTAAATTTGGGGCAAAATATCCATTACCCACCCCCGAAACAATACCCTTTGCTGCCATAGTTTCAATGGCACGATAGGCAAAATGCTCCTTCGGTACATCGAGAAAAGTGGGAAACTCAGGATTAAGCATTTCAAAACCCATCACATTTACCACTGCCACTGAAACAACTGCTCGGTTGACTGTTCCCTCTGGTAGAAAATATAAATGATTGTAATTCTCAGTCCGTACAATACCTGCCACAGCGAGAATTTGTATCGCCTCAAAGTCTGGGTCATCATGGGCAATATCGTTATACCAAAATAGGGGAATTTGATTACGAGTTAATAAACCCTGAAATTTATAAATCAGTCGTTTATTTGTAGCAATAGTACGAACATCCACCCCCTCATTTAGAGCAAAAGCAGCTAAATGACCGCCTGCTTCACCGATCGCCCATTCAACGGCGTGCATCCGATATACAGAATTAGTCAAATGAGTCGTGCCAATACTTTTCGCCGACAGAATCAGGTTATCCGTATCGAACGGCACCATTGCTTTTAACGCAATAGTAAAAGGCAAACATTTCATCTCATCTTTACTGTTGAAAATAAGGTGGTTAGGGTTATCAGTGGGATGAATATCAAACAAAGCATAATGACCGATACCAACGCTATCGTCAAAACATCGTCCCCGTGCTTGCTCGCCATAATATTGTTGGGCAGTATCTCGGTAAACAATAGTTGTTAATGCTATCCCTCTTCTTGCTTCGCGGATATAGGGTTCCAGAGCAATACCATCATTAGTCCAAGTCAAGTCTCCCCGTGGTTTTAACTCCCCTACCTTACCTATTAATATCCAATTGTTGGTTTTTAATGTTTGCGACTGGAGGTAATAAATATAAGCTTGAGTATATTCCCGTGCTTGCTGAATATGTTTTTGACGATCGCTCCGACTCACCCCAGTCAACAGACCCACTTTATAATCATTGGACTCATAATTCAGGATGGTCACATCACCATTACTCGTAGTTGGGATATACCCATCCTTGAGACGTTTTATTCGTCGATAAGTAAAAATTGCAAACCGCTCAAAAAATGTTCGTCCTTGAAAAGTGCTGGTAAATTTATCCGTTTGCAACCAAGGTTTCACCCCATAACCTTCTGGTTTACCGATGGGAACACCTGCTCCCTCAGCAGTTTTTTCCACAGCAGCACAAAAAGTGATTGACTGTTGACATTCGGGAAAAGGTTGTTGGGGAAGAAGTGCTTCACCCGTGTCGTTTTGTGATTCTTGTCCGACTCGCGACTCAATATTTCCTAATTCTAGTAAGTCTCCCAAGTCTGTCGCCTCAATGGTAATTTGAGCATTGACGGTGAAGCGTTGATTATTCTGCACATCCTGAAATACAACACCCGTTACCTGTCGCCGTTCATTGGGAGATTCACTAAACAAAATTTCTACAGGTTCGGCAAAAGGAATGAGGGTTAATTTGCCATTGCTGAGAAAATCTTCGATCGCTTCGTTAAGTGCTTGTGCCATAACTACAGTTGTCGTGGCAAAATTACTTACCCAACCCCCACCAGGATTATCAATTTTCTTACCATTAACTGGTTGGAGTTCCCGACTACGTTCGCGGAACTGCCATTGAGTCTTGGAAAAGGCATATTTGTCTCGGTCTACTTTATCTTCATATATTTCCCCTGGATTAAATTTTTTGTCTAGTTGAGGGTCATCGGAAGCAGGTAATGCTTGGGTAGTAAATTGTCCGCCTAATATTTGTTTTGGTTGCACGAGGCAAACATTAGCACCCGCTTTTAATGCACCCAGGGTAGCTGAATATGCTGCAGTGGAACCACCCACTATTAATATGGGAAATGAGAAAATTTGACCATCGGTGGGTCTGGTAAAAAAGCGATCGTCTAATATACTGTTGCTCATGGTTATTTGGGATGTGGAACTTTATCGCAAAAGGCTGATTCTTAATATTTCATTGTTTCAGCTTATTAAGGAAGTCCTAACCTTTTTGTCTAGTGCTATATTAATTTATAGCAGGGAACAGGCAACTCTTTGGAAAAAGAGGTAATTATTAATTATTATAGCAATTTCAAAAAAGAATGTTACGAATAATAAGTGTGATGAAAAGACAGGTTTAGGAGATGTCCCTTTGACTAAAAAGATAATTTACGACCTAAAAAATAGAATCTAAGCAATTCATTCTGACTCCTGTAGGGGCAAATAGCGGTTTATCCCTACCACTGAGTCCTAATAAATAACCTAGTTATATCATGTCCGGTAGCATTGGTATTGTAAGTGTGAAGGTAAGGAAGAAGGAAGAAGGAAGAAGGAAGAGGGAAGAAGGCTTAAAAGCTTGAAAAAACCTAAATTTCCTGTAGATATTCACCCTTGGTTTTACACAAACAATAAAGTGCGGACATGATATTATTTATAGCAAACATTGATCAAATTGGTATTAGACATCTCCGAAAAATAATAGACTTTTTGCATAATTAGGCAATATGCAACAGGGAAGAAAATTTCTGAAAAAAGGCAAAAAAAATTCTCTACATCTGTAATTTATACCAGATGTCTATTAATTTTAAGTTTTTGATTTTCTCACTATTTTTCTAGTTACTAACAAACTCGAACAAATTAGAATCTTCAATAATTGCCTCATCAAAAATAGCATGAGTTAAATTGGCATCCTCAAAAGATGTTTTTGATAACTTCTCCAAGTTGATAACAACTTGAAAAAACAAAATTATCGCCAATCCAAAAATTATTCCAGAACCCAAAAATAATAACAATGCCTTAACTATATTTCCGGCAAAAAAAGAGATAATACCACTCGAACCAATAACTGCTGAAGTACCTGTTAAAACTGCAGCAATAATCTCATTTTCAGCATTAGTAATAGCAACTGCTACAGCTCCAGTAGCAATTAAAGCAGCAACCCCCGCCATTCCACCAGCAACAAAACTCGCAAAAGCACTCGCAATAGTAACAGCGATCGCCGCTCCAGCACAACGGGCGATCAAAGTCCTAATTTTGCTCCTACATTGTCCAATTTTTGCTCCTCGAAAATTGGCCTCTACTAGGATAGCATCCTGAAAATTGCAACCCCTCAGATCGCAACCACTGAAATTAGCTTCTGTTAGATCTTGACCTTGAAAATCACGATGGCGTAGGTTTTGCTCAGAAAAATCTAAAGGTAATGGTTGATTCATGGTATTTTATCGGGAAGAAATAATTAAAGAGCAGAGGTACTTGACAATTGTTAGACAGATGTAGTATATCATTTAGATAGTCTGAAATAATCTAATTCCAATTTAAGTGGCCTTGATATAGCATGATGTTCACTTAGAAAAATGCCTTTGATACCTTCGACTCCTATCTCCTTTTGCTTGCGTAGATTCACGTTTTCCTCACCTCAGGCTAATTTTCTTCTCTACTGATTCGGTTTTTTTCCCTGATGCTAATGGCTGGATTAGCCAGTATTTAACGGTTTGTTATACTTTGTTTATTTTTTGAATTTGATATTTTTCCTCTGAGGCTCTTGTTTTTATTCATCAGCGATCGCATGGATACAAAGTCCAACGCTGATGATTTTTGTTGATGATTATAGATTATAGATACCTCAAATCCTTATCTCATATTTAATTCTGCTCATTTTCCTCCCTAGCTTACTCTCAGGAAATTTTAAAGATTCTGTAAAGTTAAGCAAAAGATATTGCAAAGACCTTTTGAGGAGGTTTAAATAGAAATATAGGAAGTAATAAAAATTTACAGCTTTTTTATGAAAAATCTAACTTTACTATCTGTCACAGTCCTCAGTGTGACATCTGCATTGGTTTTTGGGAAAATACAAGCTGCCTCTGCTTTAATTTGGAACTGGAGTTATTCTGCTCCTGGTATAGAAGCAAGTGGTAATTTGACGACTAATGACACTCCTGACGATTTAGGTTTTTACCTAATTACTGGAATTACTGGTACGCGAAATGACGAAACAATTATTGGTTTACAACCTACGGGAACTTCAATACCTGGAAACGAACCTTTTGTACTTGACAATATAATTAGTCTTAATCCTGATGAACAATTAACAAGTTCTGGTTTTGGGTATTTTACCTCGGAAGGAAACTTTGTTAATATGTTTTTTGCTGATTTTTTGCAGCCTCCGGGTTATTTTGAGATTTTTTCTGCGCCACCATTTATACCAGGTTTTGAAAATTTTGGGCCAGAAGATAGTGAATTGCCCGTTAGTTTTTCTGCTAGTTTTTCTGCTGCTCCAATCACCGTCCCTGAACCAACCTCTATCTTAAGCTTCCTCGCTCTCGGTACTCTAGGAGCAGTTTCAACCGTCAAACGCAAACTGAAGCCTTCCAAATCTACAGCCAACCCTAGCTAGTAGGTTGGGCAAATATTACAGCGGTTTTCATTTCGCTAGACCACAGTAGGGACGTTCTATGGAACGTCCCTACAATATTTTGGTTGTGATGATCAAGAATGAAAATTATTAAAGTATAATTTATCATTAACTGATTCCTTACAAATTGCTGTTGCTATTCAATCAGAAAGTGAGGATTTTTTAACTAATGATTTACAGTTAAAACGAGTCAATGAGTTATCTATTTTAGTAATCAGTGAATTAACATTATGACTCTATTTATCTTTATTTTTACTACCGATAAAGATTTTGAGAATTTTCGCTCGTATATTCCAGTTATTTTGTTTGTATTAAGTTTGACATAATTGATGAGATAATAGGACTACCAAAACAGTTAGTCAACTTTCCCATTATATATTATGTCACAAACTCCTTTTTCTCCAGAAGAAATAGCATCCGAAGGCATCAAACCAGAAGAATATCAAGAAATCCTGAACCGCCTTGGTCGCCACCCCAATAAAGCAGAACTAGGAATGTTTGGAGTCATGTGGTCAGAACACTGCTGCTATAAAAACTCCCGCCCCCTCCTCAAACAATTTCCCACTACAGGCAAACGCATTCTCGTCGGACCTGGAGAAAATGCTGGAGTCGTAGACCTAGACAACGGACTCCAACTCGCCTTCAAAATAGAATCCCACAACCACCCATCCGCTGTCGAACCATTTCAAGGGGCAGCAACAGGAGTCGGTGGTATCCTCCGAGACATATTCACAATGGGTGCGCGGCCGATCGCTGTACTTAACTCCCTACGCTTCGGTTCCCTAGAAGATGCTAAAACTAGACGCATTTTTACCGGAGTAATTTCCGGCATTTCTCACTACGGAAACTGTTTCGGAGTACCTACAGTTGGAGGAGAAATTTACTTTGACCCTGCTTATACAGGCAACCCCTTAGTCAATGTCATGGCATTGGGTTTAATGGAAACCCCCGAAATTGTTAAATCTGGTGCATCCGGTATTGGCAACCCAGTCTTATATGTCGGTTCCACTACAGGTAGAGATGGTATGGGTGGAGCAAGTTTCGCCAGCGCCGAACTCAGCGATAAATCAATTGACGATCGCCCTGCTGTACAAGTAGGCGACCCATTCTTGGAAAAATGCTTAGTCGAAGCTTGTTTGGAAGCATTCAAAACGGGGGCAGTAGTGGCAGCTCAGGATATGGGTGCTGCTGGTATCACCTGTTCTACTTCAGAAATGGCAGCTAATGGTGGAGTGGGTATTGAATTTGACCTTGACAAAGTGCCAGTGCGAGAAACTGGGATGGTTCCTTATGAATATTTGCTCTCAGAATCTCAAGAACGGATGTTGTTTGTTGCTGAGAAAGGTCGCGAACAAGAATTAATTGATATTTTCGAACGTTGGGGACTTCATGCTGTGGTTGCAGGTACGGTTATTGAAGAACCTATTGTGCGAATTTTATTTGAGGGGAAAATAGCAGCGGAAATACCTGCTACTGCTTTGGCAGATAATACTCCTATTTATGAGCGGGAGTTGTTGAGCGAACCACCGGAATATGCGAAAAATGCTTGGTCGTGGAATTCAGCATCTTTGCCATCATGTACGGAAGTAGGTATTGAAGTGCAGGGAAATTGGCAAACCTGGAATGATATTCTTTTGACTTTATTAGATACTCCAACCATTGCTTCTAAACATTGGGTGTATCAGCAATATGACCATCAAGTGCAGAATAATACTGTTATGCTTCCTGGTGGGAGTGATGCTGCTGTCATTCGGTTACGTTCGCAAATTTCTACGGAGAACCTGTCATTAAATTCTGGTGTTGCTGCGACAGTAGACTGCAATTCTCGTTTAGTTTATCTAGACCCATATACGGGGGCAAAAGCGGTAGTAGCGGAGGCTGCTCGGAATCTCAGTTGTGTAGGTGCCGAACCTGTGGCAGTTACAGATAATCTCAATTTTGGTAGTCCGGAAAAACCTGTGGGATATTGGCAACTTTCGGAGAGTTGTCGCGGTATTGCTGAAGGTTGTCGGGAGTTGGGAACGCCTGTTACTGGCGGGAATGTGTCTTTGTATAATGAGACTTTGGATGCTGACGGTCATCCCCAAGCAATTTATCCGACTCCAGTGGTGGGAATGGTGGGTTTAATTCCTGACCTGAGTCGTATTTGTGGACAAGGTTGGCAAACTGAGGGAGATATTATCTATTTAATTGGAAATTTAGGAGTTGGGTCTTTAGCTGCTTCGGAATATTTGGCAACTGTTTATGGTGTGGTTGCTGGTAAACCCAGTGAGGTAGATTTTGATTTAGAGCGTCGGGTACAGGGAGTTTGTCGTTATGGTATTCGTCAAGGTTGGGTAAATTCTGCTCATGACTGTGCTGAAGGTGGTTTAGCGATCGCTCTGGCAGAGTGTTGTATTAGTGGGAGGTTGGGAGCTGAGGTTAATTTGGAATTAGCTGAAAAGTCAGATTTTCGCTTGGATGAGTTTTTGTTTGGAGAGGGTGGTTGCCGAATTTTGGTTTCTATTGCGCAAGAAAATCAGAAAATTTGGGAGTCATATCTCCAGGAAAATTTGACTAATTTTTGGCAAAAAGTTGGTCTGGTTGTTAATGCTGAAAGTGCTTTGCAAATTTTAGTTGATGAGGGTGTGTCTTTAATTAATTTGGAGATGGGGGAAATGAGCGATCGTTTTAACAATGCTATTGAAAGGCGGTTGAATAGTAGGGAATAGGGAATAGGGAACAGGGAAAAGTAGGAAAAACATTGCCTAGTCTAAGATTCATTTTCAGCATAAGTCCTAACCTATCTTTCTATTGCTATAGGTGGTAGGTTGTAGATGAAATAAGTTTACCTACTGGACCGACACAGCTAAAATGGTGCATTAGGTGTAGGTTGGGTTGAGGAACCCGAAACCCAACATGAGCAAGCTTTTGTTGGGTTTCACTGCCGTTCAACCCAACCTACATTTTTAGGCGTGTCAGTCTACTACAACCATTTTCGGTAGTTCTGCATAGTAATGTATGCAGTAGATGAACCATTCCTAGTGCGGGCATCCTCGAAGGGAAGGGAGCAAGATGCTCCCACTACTGTATCTGGTATAGAAGGTAGCGGGAGCTAAAGGGTTTCTTACAATTTCGACTTAATTCTATACACGCTCCGATGCTACCGGACATGATATTATAGCAATGAGCGCTGGCATCTTTACATATTACATAAATATTGATAATGTAACATAAAAGTAACTGTATGAGCTGTATTTTTCATAAATTAGGCGATCGCTAAAGGTTAAAGTTTTAAGGATGCG
>NZ_JAAHGU010000195.1:0-11374 GCF_010692685.1 Okeania sp. SIO2F5
CCATGCCTTCTGTCAAAGTAGTGTAGCTACGAATATCACTGAAAAGCACAGATACCTGTTGACGTTTTCCTCCTAAACCAGTATCACCACTTGCTAATAATTGTTCTGCAACTTCTGGTGTCATGTAGCGATACATCAAGTTTTTCACTTGTTTTTCTCCACTAATATCCTCCATCACTACTAAAACGCCATTAACTTTCTTAGGGTCACAAACATCAATCATAGAGTTAATTGACAGATTAATACTTTGAGGAGGCAAATTTCCCAAAGGTAACAAAGTTCGATCTGGATAATACTGTTGGTACTCTTTGCTATAATTCGGAGAAAGGGCTAAATCTAACCACTTAGAAAACTCACCTTCCTTGAGACGTACTAATTCACTTACAGACTTACCTTCTAGTATCTCTGTGTCACTGATTCCTAGTAAATGTCTAGCACTTTCATTTGTCGCAATAACTTTGCCTTTTTGATCCGTAGATATTACCCCGTTGGTCAGACTCCGTAGAATATCCCTTTGTCTTTGTTGCTCTTGTTTGACTGTATCAAATAATTTAGCATTTTGGAGGGCTACACCTGCTTGAATATTAAAGGCCCTCATAAATTCTAAATCGTTGCGATTAAAACTAGCTTTCCACTGCTCTGGTGCTTCAGGCCAGTTTGCATGGTTATATGGTGGATAATCTCCCTGTTTCTTTTTATTAATTAGCTGAGTTACACCAATTAATTCATTGTCAGCATTAAAAACAGGCATACACAACAAACTACAGGTACGATAACCTGTTTTTTCATCTGTTTCCTTGGCTGTAACTGAGTGGGTATCTTTATAAACGTCAAAAGGAATGAGTAGTGGTTGGCCAGATTTTGCAACCATACCAGCAAAGCCTTTATCTTTAGCAATCCTGATTTCTATTAGCTGTCCATTAATCGGGATTTTTGTCCATAGTTGATTTTTATCGTTATCTATGAGCCACAAGGTACTGCGGTCTGCGTTCATAAGTTCCTTGGCCTGCTCCATGACTTTTCCCAGAGTATCTTCTAAGTCTAGACTACTTTTGCTGAGGGAGTCTACAGCTTTCATTAAAGCTTCTGCTGCTCTCTGTCTTTGAGTTGCTGAATAAAATGACTTAGAAGATTCTAGAATTAGACTAATGGAAGGGGCAAATTCACGAAATACTCTTTCATCTTCTTCAGTAAATCCCTTTTTATCTATTTTTTCTCCTAGTTGTTCATATTGTTCGTGGCCTTGTTTTAACTTGTTGAGGAGTTGGACAACTGCGATTAAATCCCCTGTTTCTTCTTGCAGTAATGGCATTACTACCATAGTATAGGTACGATATCCATTCTGTTTGTCAAATTTTTGGGCTGAAGCTGAACGTGGATCGTTATAGAAATCGTAGGGTATGTTGATTACTTTTTTCTCTTGAGCTGATTCTCCTGCTATTCCTACATTGGCTGAAATTCTTAACTCTAATAGTTTTCCATCAGCTCCTTTAGCTACTGTTGACCAAAGTTCACTTTTTTCTTCATCTAATAACCAAATTGTTGTCCGGTCTGCGTTCAATAATTCTCCTGTTTTGAGAGTAATTGAGCGCAACATTTCATGTAGAATTGCATCAAATCCTTGAGCCTCTAACAAATTATTGAGCATCCCCAAAGTGCGATTAACTGTCTTTAGCTTTTCTTCAACATCTTTAACTCCTTCGACAAAGTTTTCTTTTGTTAGGGCAGCTAGATAGCTTGAAAAGCTAGACCCAGGATGAACTAATGCACTACTTTCGTTGACTCTTGAATTACTTTTGGGGTTATTCCTATTATGACGATTATTTTCTGGACTATTATAAGTATTATTGTTATCAGAGTAGCTTTGAGGGTGAGACACCTGATTGTTAGGACCCTCTATAACTTCCACATCCTCTTTTTTTGGGATTGTGTACTCTGTTGCTATTTGGTTTGGAGATGCAGATGTCATAACGCTTTAATTAAATATTTAGATGCTCTTTACTATTAAGGCTTTTAAATAATTCAAGCTCAGTTTGTTAATTAATATTAAGATAGGAACTGAATAATTTTTAAATCATTCATACCTGTACTTTAGTCTAACATGATTAAATTTTTACTCTTCTGTCAAAAAAATTATTATAAATATTTTTTAGATAAGATTTGCTATACAGGTTCTAGGTGTGAGCTTGGAGAACATCGGTTTTAGGAATATTTTTTCTTGATTTTTACCTCATTACTTGAATGCTCGAACTTCAATAAGCATATTAGTTTTGATGGTATAGAATTTTATTTTTTGTACTTGCTGCTGAAGTTTGAATTAATAATTATCAAAACTATCATTACTCAAAGTTTTAAATTTATTCATCACACCTAAGTTTTTATTTGTTAAAATTATGCTCTCTAGTTTTATAATCATAATGTAGCACAAAAAGTTGCTATAAATACTATATATCGTGTTATATCTAAGGTAAGGATTCAGGTCATAGCGTGATCGTAGTGTGGATTCTCAGAAGGGAAATTCAAGAATATTGGTTCGCTTGACAAAAAAACAAACTAGTGCAGCTACGCGGAAGTCAAAAGTCAAAAGTATTTATTGGTAAGGCTTTTAGGATTTTGTAACTGGTTAGTTATTTCTGCCATCCTGCACTAGGGTAAAGTCAAAGCATGAGTCAATCACAGCCCCCAGTAAATCGTAAACGCCTCAACCAGTTGTCAAAAGAAGAACTGGTAGAAATGTTGTTGACTCAACAGAAACTAATCGAGAAACTGCAAAAACAAATTGATAAATTAGAACAGAGTCAAAACCTAGACAGTAAGAACTCCTCGAAACCCCCATCAACCGATCTACTGAAAAAATCGGAAAAAGCCAAGCCAAAATAAGAGTATCCCAGTTCCGAAGAAAAGAAGAGACGACCAGGAGGACAAATAGGTCATCATAGTAAGACTCGTAAAGGGTTTTCCAGAATAGACAGAATAGAAATATTGCAACCTTCTGTTTGTAGTCAGTGTGGTCAAGCAGAATTTTTAGAAGAACCAGTGGTAGCTGTAGTGGCCAGCAATGTGCGATTCGTTTCTAGGGGAAATAGCCTAGAGTGTCGGTTTAACAAAAATCCAGAATCTTATGGAGGTTAAAGAATAGTAGAAGGTATACCGACATAACTTGTTCAGTAATCAGGGTGAAAGTCCCTCCTGTCAGAGGATGACGTTATACCAAACCTACCCACATAGAGGTTAATCACCACTCTGGAAGCTGGGATTAGAGAAGAATCAGAGATATACTTACTACATCACACTGCTGCTAGGTAGGTCGTCATGGTTAGCAGAAAGCGAAATCAGCTGAAAAAGTGTCCAAGCCACAGTAAGGAAAGTCAGGAATTGGACTTTGGACAAAAATTGTGTCCGACGAGAATAATTTTCCGGTCCATTGTCTTGGTTTATAACCAATGTCTTAACTAGGGGAAATCGGCGTTGGTAAATTACAGGATGAAATTTGTAGGGGCAATCCCCCAATGATTAACCGGGGAAGGTTACAGAGCCCTACCCCAAAATATAAATCATCCCATCAATTACCAACACCAATTTATTGACTGTGGTACAAACTTGTCGTCGTCAGGGGCGTTCTGTCATTGAATTCTTTGAGCAGTCCCTGGTGGCTAGGGTTTTAAGCGATCGCTCATCAAGTCTTTCTCTTATTCCTATTTTGCATACCTGAATCCTTACTATTTAAGTTTACAACTCAACATAATCTACATAATTTTTTTTTGCCCTTTGTTAAAGTCAATTGTTAATATTATTCTATAATGTATTTTTAATAGAACTGATATTATGGATTAAGATTCTCCTCTAGAACTGGAAATAGGTATAGTCAAATTTTGCCGACGTTTAGTAGCAGCTTCAGTTAAAAGAGATTCTGCAAAAGCTATAGCTTCTTGAGCTGGCCTACCACTAGCTAATTGTGCCAACTCTTCCCGCCGTTGATAATTATTTAGATTTTTAACTCTTACTATAGTCCGTACTTCAGAGTTTTGATTATTTAAGTTTAAGTCCATAGTAGATATTTCCTCGACTACTTGTTTACTGACATTAAAGTGATTATCAGCCATTGCAGCTACTATCGGTTGATGGGTTACACAGAGGACTTGATGTTTCCTACTAAGTTGATGTAGTTTTTCTGAAATGGCTCCTGCTACTCTTCCTGAGACTCCAACATCTATTTCATCAAATACTAGAGTACCAGATCCTTCTATTTGAGAAAAACAAGCCTTTAATGCCAATAAAAATCGACTCATTTCCCCACCAGAAGCTATTGAATTTAGAGGTTGTAGTGGTTCTCCAGGGTTAGGACTGAAGCAGAATGTAATTTGGTCAGCACCTGTAATTGTTGGCGTAGTGGGAGAAATCTCTACCTGAAATTTCACTTTTTCCATAGCGAGGGGTTTTAATTCCTCTACCAAGTGTGTCTCTAATTTAGCAGCCACATTATGACGTTGTAAGCTAAGTTCGCTACATTTATCTTGTAATTGTTCTTGAGTTTCTAAGTATGCTTTTTCGAGTGCTTCAACAGACTCTCCACCATCTTGTAGTTCTTTGAGTTCTGCTTGTATTTTGTCATAATAATTAATAGCTTCTTCTAGGGTTGGACCATACTTGCGACAAATTTGTTTAAGTTCTTGAATTCTTTCTTCTACATCCTGTAATCTTTGGGGATCGGCTTCTAATTCCTCGCCATAGCTACTAATTTGTCGGCTAGCTTCAACAACTTGAGATAGAGCTTCACTAATAATTTCTAATACAGGTTGTAATGTGGAATCGTAGTTTACCATATCGTTTAATATACTTTCAGCTTCTCCAAGGAGGTCTGCTGCGGCTAAACTATCTCCTTCATTTTGATATAAAGCTTGATATATTTGATAGCTTTGATGTTGAAGTTCAACGGCATGACTAAGGCGTTGACTTTCTTGTGTTAGTTGTTCTAATTCCTGAGGTTCGGTAAGATTAGATTTATCTAATTCTTGTACTTGGTATTCTAATAAATCTATTCTTTGTAAACGTTCTTGCTCTGACTGACGACGATTTTCTAATGTTGCTTTGGCTTTTTGAGCTTTTTGGTAGGCAATACTTACTGCTTCTCGACATTGTAGTAGGGGATGACTACCATATAGATCGAGCCATTCACGTTGTAGATTGGGATTTCCTAATTGTAGGGTTTGGCCTTGGGCTGTAATTTCTAATAGGCGATCGCGCAGTTGGTCCATTATTTTGCGATTGACCAGAATACCATTGAGACGAGACCTAGTACGGAGAGAGGTTTGAGCGCAAGTAATTTCACGACTACAGACTACTAATGTACCATCTACTGGATCTATTTCTTGATTTCCTAACCATTCGGCCAGGGATGAGTTTAGCTCAAAGGTTGCTTCTAAGATAGCTCGTTTAGTTCCTGTTCGGATTACACGACGGTCTACTTTTCCGCCTAGAGTTGCATCGAGAGCATCTAGGATAATGGACTTACCAGCACCTGTCTCTCCTGTGAAGACATTTAGACCAGGACTTAATTCTAGGTCTAGATGATCTATAAGGGCAAAGTTATTAATGCGAAGAGATATAAGCATTTATTCAAGGAGGTAATTAAGAAGGAAGAAGGAAGAAGGAAAAAGTGAAGATTAAATGTTTGCACTTTACTTTTATCCTGCTTCGGTCAAACATAATTTTTGAGTTTATGACTTGAATCTTTGACTAAAATTATGCCAGTAAATCCTCTCTTTTCTTGGAGGTCTTCTATTCAAGGAAGAAGGAAGAAGTGAAGATTAAATGTTTGCACTTTACTTTTATCCTGCTTCGGTCAAACATAATTTTTGAGTTTATGACTTGAATCTTTGACTAAAATTATGCCAGTAAATCCTCTCTTTTCTTGGAGGTCTTCTAGATAAAATTATAATATATACATCAGAAGAATACATTAAGGTTTAATTGAATTAGAGGTGATTTTTTTGATTTTGTTTGTTAGTAGAATATCAATTAATAACTCCAGTAATTTTTCATAGCTGAAGGATAATTTAGATTTTCTTAACTTCTCAATTCTGATTGATTTGAGTTTAAGAAACAATTAAAATTGAATTTATTGTCGGAAATTTTACACTAACTAAGTGGAATTATCTTTTTCAATTATTTCCCTATACTGATGACTATCTCAAAATGCTACTATAAATTTTGAATTTATGACTTAACTATAGCAATCCTATTTCAATTGTAATATTTCTGTAGTAATCAAAAGTCATAAGTCTATTTTCAGGAGTCAAGAGTCAGAATTATCGAGGTTTTTCGTCAATCTTAACTATTATAAAAATTCTCACAAATCATTTAGGATTGCTATACTAACTCAGTAAATTTTTCCCTAAAAAATTACAATTAAAATAGAATGGCAAGAGATATAAATTAGTCTTTATTTAGCAAGATGAGTTATACATAAACTTGGATCGAGTAAGTAAAATAAATCTCACTCATCATATAGTGTTTTTATTGGAAATTTGAAACTTAGATGAGATTTTTTTACACATAATTTGCCGATATTGTATAAACATCCTAAATAGTAAAGGTATATCAAGGAAAGTTGGGTTAAGTTGTTAGGGTGCATCTCAATTTTTAATAAAGCCAAAAACTTATCGCTTTTAGGCAACAGGCAACAGGCAACAAGCAATAGGGAATATATAGGAAAAAGTATTTTTGCAAATATGAGATGTACCCAGTTGTTAGGTGTTCCTTTTCAGAATAACGTCTTTTTCATAACCTATTTAAAGTCACTATAACAGTCCTAAAGTATTTGTAAAAATTTTCAAATATAGTTAAAATATTTAAGTTTTATAATTGCTATAAGAGACCGCATTATTGATCTCTATTTGTGTTGTGGCAAAATTACAATTACAGAATACATAATATAAACCAGATAATATAGCGGGAATTTGTTGACTATTTTCACTTTTTGTATTTAGGTTTAAGCTATCATTTATCACCAATTAGCTGATGACTAAATGAAGTCGGAATCAAGATTGAGTGACTAATAAATAATTAAAAGTATGGATAAAACCGCATCAAACCAGATTTTATCTACCTGGCAACTTCTACATTTTTTGAGGAAAATTTGTCTAGACTAACTTTTCTAATTAGTATAGCATTTTGATAGCTGACTACTAATAACTGAGAGCTAAATGCTTACTCCTAGATAGATTATTTTTTGTCTATAATTTAAAGTAGATAAGTAAATTAGGTCAGAGGTAATGTTATGACTCCAAATCCTGCGATAATAACAGCCGTGGAGAATTTGGACTACCGTGTTACAGTGGGAGATGTGGTGGCTAAAGCTGGATTAGATGTTAAAGTGGCAGAACAAGGATTATTAGCTTTAGCTACAGATGCTGGTGGTCATTTACAAGTATCAGAAACAGGGGAAATTGCTTATTTATTTCCTAAGAATTTTAGAGGTATTTTAAGGAATAAATTCTGGCGGTTAAGATGGCGAGAATGGTGGGAGAAAGTTTGGCGAGTATTGTTTTATTTAATCCGAATTTCTTTTGGTATTTTGTTGATACTTTCTCTTGTAATTATACTAGCTGCTATTACTATTATTGTGATTTCTCTTAATTCTAGTGGCGAGCGAAATGATTCAGGTAGTAGGGGTAAAAATTTTGGTGGCGGGATGATGTTTCTCCCTCGGTTTTGGTTTAATTATAATTGGTTTTTGTGGTTTAATTGGGGTTATTACGATCGCCCCTACAGATATCAACGTCAAAGACAAAAATATCATTCTCAAGGTCAAAAAAATGGGATGAATTTTTTTGAAGCTGTGTTTTCTTTTTTGTTTGGAGATGGCAACCCAAATTATAATTTAGATGAGCGACGTTGGCAAGCGATCGCTACTGTGATTAAAAATAATCAAGGGGCGGTAGTTGCTGAACAAATTGCTCCTTATTTAGATGATTTGGGTAAAGGTTATGCTTTGGAATATGAAGAGTATATTTTACCAGTATTAATTCGTTTTAATGGTCGTCCGGAGGTTAGTTCTGAGGGTCAAATTGTTTATCATTTTCCTGAGTTACAAGCAACGGCAAAAGGGTGGAATTCTCAACCTATTTCTGCATTTTTAAAGGAAAAATTTTGGCGGTTTAGTGAGGCAACTTCTGGTCAAATAATGTTAGCAACTGGGTTGGGTGCTGTGAATTTTGTTGGTGCTTTAGTTTTGGGTTCTTTGCTAGAAGATGGTACGGTAGCAGCTCAGTTAGGAGGATTTATTTCTTTTGTTGAAGTTATTTATCCTCTTCTACTGGTTTATGGTGTTGGTTTTTTAGTTTTACCTTTAATTCGTTATTTTTGGGTACAATGGCGTAATGGTAAAGTTGAGGCACGGAATCAACAAAGACAAAAAAGAGTTATTACTTTGAATCATAGCGATCGTCAGTTAAAACAGAAAATTGAATATGCTAAAAAATTTGCTAGTGAAACTATTATTGGTTGCGAAAGTTTAGCATATACAACTGAAAAGAGTATCCTAGAACAGGAAGCTGAACAAGCAGATAAAATTGATGCTGAATGGCAAAAAAGATTAAATCAATCAGATGCTAAGGAATAATTTATGTACTTTATTAAACTGAAAATACCTGTACTTAGAGAATTATCATATAAATCTAAGCTGAAAAAAGATTGTTTGAGAATAAGCTAATCAATAAAATCATAGATATACCTACATCAGGAGTATTTTTGTATTTCAACAGCTTTAATTAAACCAATCTAACTCTTTTATTTTTAGTAAAATCTAGGTTTTTGAGATTTATTTACTTAACAGTAGAAGTAGAATTTATTGACTTAGATTTAGAAAATAATGTCTAAACTTTAATTTTAGCGTACATCAATTCTAGCTAAATTTGCACCTTGGTAATAGTACAACAAAATCTGCTGGTAATTATATCCGTTCCGAGCTAAATTATAAGCTCCCCATTGACTCATTCCTACGGCGTGACCAAAACCTTTTCCAGTAATTTTGAAACTGCTTGGAATTTGTTGGTCTTCATCTTTATTAGGAGTAACTATAAATCTGGTACTTTTTAATCCCAAAGCTGCTGTAATATCTGTCCCTTGAAGAGTTTTAACTCCTGCATCCCCTAAAACTTTGATAGTAATAACACTATTGTGAGGAGTAGTAGTCTGAGGTGTCATAGATATGATATTTCCTACACCTGATATTCGCTGTTTCAATTCTGCTTGAGTAAATGATTCTGTCCATTCATAAACTGGAGCATCTTGATCGAAGTCGGGAACCGCGCGGAGGTAGGGAAGTGGATTTGACCAAACATCCTCTACATTTTCCGTGTGGCCTCCAGAAGATGAATGGAATAAGGCTAAAATAATTTGACCATTGTAGGTAAGCACTTGACCCTTTGTAGCATCAACAGCAGCATAAGTACCTTGAGACTCTGTTTTAATTCCTTGATATACTTGCCATAGTTGGTCATTGCCTAAGTCGTAGAAATTATTACTATTTTCTTGACGCTTATTCAGAGCATAGGAGCGGGCAGCCACTGCTTGGGCCTTTAAAGCTTCTTGAGGCCAGTTGCCATTCATTTCTGCTCCAATAACACTATATAGATATTGTTCTATATCAATGTAATTGATCGCTGTAACTCCTGATTTGCTAGGGATAATGTGAGTACGTCCACGATACCACTGATCGCCTATCCATACATAACCTTCTCCTTTGGGTTCGATCCACATTTGACCAGATACCCAGTTTGCCAAAGCAACTTTTCCTGATTTTAATTCGGCGACAAAACCTTTAGTTGGCTGTAGTTCCCCAATAGCTCTACCAGCACCATCTCTAATGGTAGCATTTGTGGAACTTCCTACTTTAACTTCTTTTGCCCCTTCTTGAATGGCAATTCGCAAGACTAGGGAAGCTTGGGCAGGGGCGATCGCTAGTAACCAGAATAGAATAGATGTCCAAAAGTAGTGTTTTAGTGGTTTAATGGAACGATTAATAACTGAAATAAATAGCAATCCAGAACTCATCAGATTTTAGATTTTATATTTAACTTTAAGGTTAACTAATGTAGGCAAAAGCCAGAATAAATCTCACAGGGTAAAATTAGAAAATAATTATCACTGTGGATATACTTATCATATTTTTTTAGTTTATTGAGGAAGTTTGAAGTTTTGCAGGTAACTTTTCTAGGAACTAGCTCTGGTGTCCCGACGCGATCGCGTAATGTTTCGAGTGTTGCTTTACGCTTGCCTCAACGGGGTGAATTATGGTTGTTTGACTGTGGGGAAGGAACTCAACATCAGTTTCTCCGCAGTGAACTTAAGGTTAGTCAACTGACTCGTATTTTTATTACTCACATGCACGGCGACCATATTTTCGGTTTGATGGGGTTATTAGCTAGTTGTGGTTTGGGGGGAAATGTGAAAAGTATCGATATATATGGCCCCCCGGAGCTGGAGAATTACTTGCAAGGTTGTATTAAATATTCTCAAACTCGTTTGGCTTATCCTATGAAGGCTTACCAATCTAGACCTGGTGTAATTTATGAGGATGATGAATATGTTGTTAGTTGTGGTTATTTAAAACATCGGGTTCCTGCTGTTGGTTATCGGGTAACGGAAAAACACCGACCGGGACATTTTGATGTGGAAAAGGCTAAGGCTTTGGGTATTCCTCCTGGTCCTATATATGGCAAGTTAAAACGAGGAGAGTGGATTACTTTGTCTGATGGACGGAGAATTAGTGGGGCTGATTTATGTGGGGCACCTCAGATTGGCCGGAAGTTTGTTTATTGTACTGATACTGTTTTTTGTGATGGGGCGGTGGAACTGGCACAGGATGCAGATTTACTTGTTCACGAGGCTACTTTTTCTCATCGGGATGCTGATATGGCTTTTCAAAGATTACATTCTACTTCGACTATGGCTGCACAGGTGGCTTTGGCCGCAGGTGCTAAACGTTTGATGATGACTCATTTTAGTCCTAGATATGCTCCTGGGAATCCGATTTTGTTGGATGATTTGCTACAGGAGGCGCGTGCTATTTTCCCGAATACTGATATGGCTTATGATTTTTTGAGTTATGAAATTCCTAGATTTGATCAGTAATTGTCAGTTATAGCAGAAGGAAGAAGGAAGAAGGGAGAAGGGAGAAGGGAGAAGGGAGAAGGTGTTTAGTTATCTAGGACAGAAGGGAGAAGGGAGAAGGTGTTTAGTTATCTAGGGCGTGTCATCAATTAAAAAATTGACAAAATGGGTATTGTATGCTCTAGGTCGATGGCGATCGCTATGCTAATAAAATGACAGAAGCTGCCAAATAAATTCCTCCTAGGAAGTTAACCGAACG
>NZ_JAAHGU010000196.1:0-11032 GCF_010692685.1 Okeania sp. SIO2F5
ATCATGAACCAGTAACTCTTGAGCACTTAGGTAGTTGGCGATCGCAATCCTTTCGGCCATCAACTTTGAATACCTCTACTGTAATGATTTTGGCTTTATTATAAGTTATCATCCGAACATGATATTATATTTTCTTGGTTTTACCCCCTTGTTATTTGATTTTAATCTTTTTTTTACAGATATCCTCTCAGTTACTCTCAGAAATGCTACAGAAAAAAGTAGAATCTCAAGAAACAACTACTACTACCTTTTCTACTTCCAGCAGTAAAGCAGAACTTTTAGATTTAACAACTGTGATTAAAGCATCTCAATCAATTTCTGGTGAAATTAAGTTGGAAAATCTTCTGCACAATTTAATGAAAATTACTATCGAAAATGCAGGGGCGCAAAAAGGCTGTTTAATTCTCAAGCATAAAGGTCGTTGGGTGATGGAAGCTCAAGGAAAAATAGATAGCAACGAAGTAACAATATCACAATCTATTCCGATAGAATTTGTAGACCCAGAAACATCTATTCCCATTTTACCGATCACTATTATTAACTATGTAATTCGCACTCAAGAAAATATTGTTCTTAATGATGCACTCCAGGAAGGACAATTTATTGATGACCCTTATATCATCGCCACACAAAGTAAATCTATTCTCTGTACTCCCTTAATTAATCAAGGTAAATTAAGAGGAATTATTTATTTAGAAAATAATTTAACCACAGGTGCATTTACCTCAAAACGAGTCTAACTTTTAAATATACTGTCTGCTCAAGCTGATATCTCTATTAACAATTCAAGACTTTAGACCAAAGACTTTTTCAGCAAACCCTAATTATAACTGTTCTACCGAACATGATATTAGCGGCAGCTCTGCGTTAGCAAATGGCATTCGCCCTCAGGAGTCAAGAAACTTCACTATGACTAATCACCCAACTCATTAAATCTTGCCACTCAGAAGTTTTAGCTAATCGATCAGCATCTAAATCATCCCCTACATTCTCAGAAAATCCTGTAAAGCTATCAATCCAATTAATCACTGTTCCCACAGGTAAAAAAGAAGAATATTCCCAAGACTTTTGTAAATATTCCACCATCTCAGAATAGAAACCCGTATAGTACAAATACCAAGAACTCCACACCAAAGTATTGTAACGCACCTGTTTTTCTAATAACTGAATTTCCAAAGGTAAAGACTCCGAGGCAAAAAACTTATCCAAAACCCCATTAATAGACCGTGCCTGAGATCTCCCATCCCGCATCGTATTTTGGTCGTGCTGACGATAACAAACAGTAGACTCTCGCAACCAGTCGGCCTCACAACCCTGCAAAGCCAAACGCAATACTAAATCGACATCCTCCGCTTGACCTAATCCCGCCTCAAAACTTCCCACCTGTTGCAACCAATCTCGTCGAAACATCAAAGTACCCATTGTGCCTATTGGTTTCCATCGTAACCATGCCTCTAAATCCAATTTAGGAACATAATCCCAGGGAGTCTCATCTTTAATAGTTTCACCATCCTGATTCACTCTGCGCCACCCACTGTGAACAATTCCCAAATTCGGTTGCGCGTCAAATACCCCTACCTGGGCAGTCAGTTTATCCGGTAGAAAAAAATCATCTGCATCCAGAAAAGCAATTAACTCTCCCCGCGCCAGATCTATACCATGATTCCTAGCTGTTGAAACCCCTTGATTTTTTTGATATATATAACGGATAGCCTTAAAATAAGGTTCCAAGACTAAAGAGGTATTGTCTGTGGAGCCATCATCAATGACAATGATTTCATAGGATTGATAAGTTTGGGATAAAATACTTTCGATGGCCTGGCGAATATAGCGATCGCCATTGTAAACGGGTATAATTACGCTTACCCGTGGAGTTTTAGTAGTAGTTGACATCTTAATAGACTTAGGTAGTAGGTGGTAGGTGGTAGGTGTTAGCTCGTAGGTGGAAATTCAAGAGGGAACACTGGATATTGTAGATACCTTCCATGGAAAGTTTCTATCAAAAATGGAGCTTTGAGGACTCCCGGTATAATCTCCAATTTACCGGGAGATGAATCGCGACCAAACAAACAATAAGCACTCTATTGAGATAGAATTATGATACAATGGGAACATGATAACACTGAGGTGTCACTGCGGCCTTTGCAGATCGTAGAGCAAATTGACGCTCGTTGGCCTACTGTCGGGGACTGACAACAGTCTAGATAAGTGCCACTCAAGCAGTAAACCTCGCATCGGCGAGGTTTGGGAATCTCCCGTTAAATCAAAGATTATAACGGGAGAGGATGTCAAATTCTTTGAGAATTACAGCAAGTTCAAAAAATCGGTAGTCCTGCTCGCGTAATGGTAGATGGGGATGAAAAACCTCTAGTACTGGCATCCTGCCCGCGAGTACGGGAGCAAGATGCTCCCACTACCATTCTCCTTAACCAAAATAATTACAATAGACCACTATTACAATGCACTACCACCAAAAAATCAAGCTCCTGACTCCTGACTCCTGACTCCTGACTCCTGAGTGCTATTTCTCAACTGCTACACGAGGTAGTCGATGCTTAAAACTACAAAGAATTTCCCAGGAAATAGTCCCTAAAGTATTTGCCCAGTCTTCAGCAGAAATTTGATACTTACCTTGCTCTCCCAATAAAGTGACTACTTCACCTGTTTCTAGATCAGGAATATCACTCACATCCAGCATTAATTGATCCATAGTAATAGCTCCAACTTGAGGAATCAATTTATCGCGCACAATAACTTTCATTTTATTAGAAAGATTACGAGGTACACCGTCAGCATAACCAATACCTACCACTGCTAAACGCATCCGCTTTTTGGCAATAAATTGGTAACCATAACTAACACCAGTACCTGCTTCAATAGTTTTGACCTGTGTCACCCTAGCTTTAACCTGCATTACAGGTTTTAAATTAACTTTCTGATGCAAATGAGGTGCTGGATAAAGACCATAAAGAGCTAAACCCACTCGTACCAGATCGTAATGTAAAGCAGAGTCAGTTAAAGTAGCTGCCGAGTTAGCAAAATGAAGCTGCACATCCCTAGAAAAACCTTCTCTATCAATACAACACGAATCTATTGCTTCCTCAAACCTTTGATGCTGTTTTCTCATCACTGTTTGGTCAGGACTATCTGCAGTGGCTAAGTGAGAATAAATACTAGCAATTTTTAAATTTGGTAATCTCTGGACAAATTGTACAAATTTTACTGCTTCTTGCCAAGGCATTCCCAAGCGAGACATTCCTGTATCCAACATCAGATGCACTGGCATTGCTTTAGTGTAATGGGAAAGAGTCTCTGAAAAAACTAAAGCTTGCTGAGGGGTACAAATAGTTGGTTGAAGTTGCCAGTGAGCGATCGCTTGAATTTGTTCTGGTCGGTCTGTTGCTCCTAAAATTAAAATTGGTGCTTCAATTCCAGCTAACCTTAACTCTATTCCCTCTGGCACTGTTGCGACTGCCAACCAATCTGCACCTGCCTCTAAAATAGTTTGAGATACTTGACACGCTCCATGGCCATAAGCATCTGCTTTAACTACTCCCATCAATTTAGTTTTTGCTGATAGAATACTCTTAAGCTGTCGTACATTATAGGCCAATGCCTGGTCGTTAATTTCTACCCAAGCTCTTTGACAAATCCCTCCATAAGCATCACTTTCTATCGAGTCCTGATTTAAGCTTTCTGTTACTAGAGTTTTAAAAGAAGCATTTTCCCAACTCAACATTTTGATTCACTCCTCAATTAATTAACTTTCCTATTAAAACTATTTGCTACCATAATTAGTGATTATCAGGTTATATAGCTACAGCTCGGGAAGATTATTTTTATAGGGAACAGTTAATATTAACAAGTAGTTTAAACAATCCAAAATACAAAATACAAAATTATCAAATCATACCCAGAATCAGCAACGCCAAAAATTTTTTATACCTTAAATTTGTCTGTCAGAAAATTGTTTAATACCAATTAAAAAAAAGAATGTTACGAATAATCAGGGCTGTAAGGGTGTTCGCGGCAGCTTTGCGTTAGCAAGTTGCCATCCCCCCCTACTTTATAGGAGATTTCTCTTGGACTAAAAAGATAAATTCTGACCTAAAAACTGGTATTAAAGCCATTAATTCTGACTCATTCCTCCTGACTCGGTCCTCCTGACTCAGTCCTCCTAAGAAATATCCTAGCTATTTGTAGCAAACATTGATCAAATTGGTATAACTCTAAACTTTTGTCCCAACAAATATCAATTGTGTTAATCTATGAGAAAATATTATCTTTTCAGAAATATCAATGGCCAATGTTTTAGTGTTGAACGCTTCTTATGAACCGCTCAATATCACGAGTTGGCGACGAGCGATCGTCTTGTTGCTCAAAGGTAAAGCGGAGCAGATTGAACATAATGGGGTATATATCCTGCCAGATATTCCCTTGCCTACAGTTATTCGACTGCGATACTACGTCCGAGTTCCTTATAAGGATATTCCTTTGACACGCCGAAACATTATGCACCGAGATGGTCATTCCTGTCAATACTGTAATTATACAGGCGATGATTTAACCTTAGATCATGTCATCCCGCGATCGCGTGGTGGTGGCGATACCTGGGAAAATCTTGTGACTGCTTGTGTTCGCTGCAATGTCCGCAAAGGTAATCGTACCCCAAAAGAGGCGAATATGACTTTGCATTATCTTCCTCGAAAACCCTATAGTGGCCTTTACTTTGAATTGACTAAACACGTTAAAAGTGGTAGGAATAAGGAATGGAAAAAATATGTGATTGGTTTATGAAGCCCCTGTCCATCTGAAGGCAGGGGTTTTTTGTATGGAAAATAGCAATATCAGGCAAAAGACAGAAAAAAAAATAGAAGACAGAAGGCAGAAGGAAAAATCTGACTTTGTTTGAGTTTTCAGCTTCTTTAGACTGCTACAGTTAGTATTTTTATTAAAAAGGAGGGTGCATCAGTTTTGATTAATGCAGCATATGCTCAAACCAGACCCTGTCTAGATTCTCCCCATCTCCTCACCCTTGCCACTCTCCCTGTATACTTTTGCATAGCAGTTGCACTAAAAGCTCATTCTCTCTCACAAAAATTTGATAATATAGTCTGGATGCTGAACAGCTTATGAGTATAAATGTTTATTTCATCCGTCACGGTATAGCTGCAGATGCAGAAAATTATCCCACAGATTCAGAACGTCCTTTGACGGAAACAGGCGATCGCAAAACTCACAAAATTGCTCAACAAATCAAAAAATTAGGTCTTCATTTCAACCTAATTCTCACCAGTCCTTTAGTTAGAGCTTATCAAACTGCTAAAATTCTTCAAGAAAATAAATTAAGTTCTAAAGTAGAAGAATTTTTACCACTAGCTCCTGATGGTGAAATTAATATCTGGCTAAAATGGCTAAAAACATGGCAACTTCAAGAAAATAGAGAATTAGCTCTTGTAGGCCATCAACCAGACTTAGCAAATTGGGCAGAAATTTTAATCTGGGGAGAAGCTAGACAAGTTTTGATACTAAAAAAAGCAGGGGTTATAGGTATTTCCTTGCCTGAAGTTGGTTCACCAGTAGGTAATAGTCAAATGTTTTGGTTGACACCACCAAAATTTCTACTTAATTAGGGTTTGCTGAAAAAGTCTTTTGGTAGGGGTAGGAGACAACCCACCCCTACTGCTCCTAGGAGGGGAAGACAGGAGACAGGAGACAATCCACCCCTAACCCCTCCCAGGAGGGGAGAAATGGGAATGAGCGAGGAGGTAGGAGCTAAGTTTTCTCCCAAGATTGTTCTGCCCAACTATGCGCCTAAAATACTAACATCCATGAGCGTTTTAGACTGAAATAGGCGCACTACAATTCTACCCCAAAAAGGTTAAAATCTTTATATGTCAATGCTTTTAGATTTAATCAGCAAACCCTAATTAAACCAAATTCAAAAAAAAAATTAATTGCACAGCAGGGAATAGGAAACAGGGAACAGTGAAAAAAGTTTTCCTCTGTCTCAGGTTGATCATCAATATAAGTCAAATACTAGCTCGTTCCTTGCTATATATTTGATAGTCATTTTAGCTATAAGTTATCAGTTAATAGTTAACATTTGTGGCAAAGAAGACTGAAAAATAAAAATATAGGTTCAAATAATTACCTAAAATTCAAGAATCCAATAGCAATACTACAGGAAAAAATATCCAAGAATAGACGTGGTTGGCATTTTAAATTAACCCACAAACTCTGTGACTGGGCAGACAATATTTTTGTTGAATATATTAACTTTAAATCATGATAAGCGACGAATTGTGAGAAAGCAATTTTTAGACTATGAAATAGATCGATATCTTAATGAAATACTTTCTAATATTTGCAGGAATTGAAGCCAATATTTGCAGGAATTGAAGCCAATATTATTTCTATGATTTAACGGTAGGAGTATCAATAGCCAGAATTATTAATAAATTATTGTCAAAACCACAACACAACTAAGCTAGTTGATAGTATAAGGTGACAATATTCTAACTAAGTAAAAGGTATAGTAATGTCTGTCGTCTGTATCGAATTTAAACCAGGTTTAGAAGGTGTTCCCGCTACCCAATCAAGTATCAGTCACGTCGATGGACAGCTAGGAGTACTGGAATATCGAGGCATTAATATTCAGGAACTGGCAAAAAAGAGTTCTTTTCTGGAAACAGCATATTTATTAATTTGGGGCTATCTTCCTAGCAAAGAAGAATTAGAAAGCTTTGAGTATGACATTCGCTATCACAGAAGAATTAAGTATAGAATTCGGGACATGATGAAATGTTTCCCAGAAACTGGACATCCAATGGACGCTCTACAGACTTCAGCAGCAGCTTTAGGTTTATTTTATTCTCGCCGTGCCCTTGATAACCCAGAATATATTAGGTCTGCAGTCATCAGGTTACTGGCAAAAATTCCAACTATGGTAGCTGCTTTCCAGTTAATGCGTAAAGGTAACGATGCTGTACAGCCAAAAGATGACCTGGACTATGCAGCCAACTTCTTATATATGCTGAATGAACGGGAACCCGATCCATTAGCAGCACAGGTATTTGATGTTTGTCTGACCCTCCATGCTGAACATACTATTAATGCTTCTACATTCTCAGCTATGGTAACTTCTTCTACTTTGACAGATCCTTATGCAGTTATAGCTTCGGCAGTGGGAACTTTAGCTGGTCCACTACATGGGGGTGCTAATGAAGACGTTATTACTATGTTGTCCGAAATTGGTTCAGTAGAAAATGTTAGGCCATATCTAGAAAAATGTTTGGAGACTAAGGCCAAAATTATGGGTTTTGGTCACAGAGTCTATAAAGTGAAAGACCCACGAGCTATTATTCTTCAGGAACTGGCAGAAAAGTTATTTGATAAGTTTGGCTACGACAAATATTATGAGATAGCTTTAGAGATGGAAAAGGCTGTAGAGGAAAAATTAGGCCACAAAGGAATTTACCCAAATGTGGATTTTTATTCTGGTTTGGTTTATCGAAAATTAGGCATTTCTAGCGATCTATTTACACCAGTATTTGCTATAGCTCGTGTAGCTGGTTGGTTAGCTCACTGGAAAGAACAGTTAAAAGAAAATCGGATTTTTCGTCCTACACAAATTTATACAGGAGAGCATAATATTTCTTATACTCCTATTCAAGAACGTTAAGTATCATAAACATTCAAAACAAATATAGTCTTATGTAGTACAATATTTTGTTTTGTCTCCAGAATTTTGGGCGACTATTGACATAATCTAACAATGTCTGTGATGATAGAAAATCAAATAGCCTCAAGAGTCAACGATCTGAGTTCAATAGGGTGAAATTACTGGACTGACACGCTACCTCTAGACACATCAGAACCTACGTCCAAGACTCTGTATTATGACCAAGTAGAAATTGAATCAGGGAGATCATCAAAAAAGAGGAAAAGAAAAAGTAGCCCCAAATGCTTTTAGCTATGGGATATAGGGTGTTGTAGTTCACGAGCGTCAAGGTAACACCTGCAAAATAAAGGATATGTCTTATGTGACTATATTTTTATGAACTATTTGATAATGGATAATTCAGAAATTGTTTTTTCAACTGTCGCCGACATGAAATGCTACGGGACATGAAAAGTGTAACTCCTCTGGAAGAAAGAGTATGACAGAAGGAACCAAAAACGCATAGGTGTGTAGCATAGATTGTTCATCCTGCACAGTATCTCAAGAGCAGCTTCGGGAAGATGTCAAGGATGTTACTAAAAGTCGTTATTAGTAGGAAACTATTAATGATTTTTTTGACCTATGAATATTTTTGCTTCTGTCTTTGTAATCAGCTTTCTCGTACTAGCAGTTGGATTTCTTACCCAGAAGATTTTGATTAAGAGGGAGATTAAATGGTCTTTTCCTAGTATATATAATCAAAATGTCAAAGACAACGAACTAGAATTAAGCAGTCCAACTGAAGAATTGTTGTATTCCAAAGTTCTGCTTTATACCAGTGCTGTTGGCATTATCGGGGGATTAGTTGCTACAGCTTACTACTTTGTTTTAGAACACTGTTTGGAGTTGGTCTGGGAAATAGGGAAGCACTACTTCACAGGAATTTTCCCGGATTGGTTCCCAGCATGGAACTACACCTGGATTGTATCAACAATTGGAGGGTTTGGGGTTGGCTTGTGTCTCTATTTCTTTGGTCAACCAGGAGAAATGGCAAAGGTGATTGATAAAATTCACGATCCTGGTCGTTTGGAACCAAGTCAAACACCAGGAATGATTGCCACTTCTTTAGTATCAATTACTGCTGGTGGAAGTTTGGGACCTGAAGCACCTCTGGTACAAATTAATGGTAGTTTAGGAAGTTGGATTGCAGATAAACTGAATTTGAGTCTGAAGGAAACACGAGTTCTGACCTTTTGTGGTATGGGTGCAGCATTAGCAGCATTCTTTGGCGATCCGGTTGGTGGCCCGTTATTTGCCCTGGAGATTCCCCATCGTCGCGGAATTCAGTATTATGAAGCAATTATTCCGGCGGTTGTTGCAGGGATTTTTAGTTTTGGTGTGTTTCGGTTTGGCACTGGGTTAGAAATTGGAGGTATCTATCGCTTTGACTACTTTGATAGTATTCCTGCTTTGAGTTGGCTAAATCTTCTGGAAGCTGGAGTTCTAGGAATAGTTGGTGGTTTAGCTGGAATTTTGTTTATTGGGATTTTTCGACTCACAGAGTTGGCCATCCAACCTATTGAAAATAGGCATATTTGGCGAGCAATTTTGGGAGGATTAGGAATTGGTTGGTTGGCAGTTTTATATCCCCAAACTCTCTTCTTTAGCGAGCAACAAATTGAAACTCAATTAATTGAACCAGCTACTACACTTACAGTTGTAACGTTACTCGGAATTTGTCTGGCTAAAATGGTGGCCATTAGTTTCACGATTCATGGTGGATTTCGAGGGGGTTTTATTTTTCCCCTATTTTTCACAGGAGCAAGTTTAGGGTTGGCCATCAGTTTTTTGATTCCAGCGGTACATCCAACTATTGCAATGTTATGTTGCATGGCGGCCATTAATGTATCGATTACCAAAACTCCGATTAGCACCTCGATTATTTTGAGCGTTTTATCTGATACATCAATAATTCCGATTATAGCGATCGCTAGTTTTACCAGTTTTATATTGACTAGCAGTATTGGTTTGTTAAGAACTCAACGCCCTAGAAAACAAGTCGAAAATCCACAGTGCCTTATTAAAACAGCACTACATGAATAGGGAGTTTCATTAATTGATAATTAATAATTAATAATTCGGTAAAATATATAGTTAGGGTTTGTTGAAAAAGTCTTTTTGTTGAGGCAGGAAGTAGTTAAGAGTCAGGATAAATAGGGAGTTATAGAGGAAGTATTCGAAAGAATAATATCCTGATTTTTCTGCCAAACTATGCGCCTAAAATACTAATTTTTTGAGGGTTTTAGACGTGATACAAGGCACTTTTCAAAGGCACAAAAAGGCACTTTTATTCATAAGTTAATGCTTTTGTAAGCCCTAATTATAACTATTAAATCTGACATTATATAATTTGATAAACCAAACCTATATCCATGAATGAAACTATTACTATAAGTCTAGAAAAAATTTGTGTATCAACTGATTTTCCTTATGGTGAAGCTTGGATACCAGATGAAGATAAAAATCTACTACAACTTAGTTCCAGCTATTATATTGATTCCGGCTTTGGCAACAAGGATTTAGAACAATTTTGGGTTTGTAGTCAAGATTTTATATTATCTAGGGGTGAAGGCTTACCAGGACGAGTTTGGTTATCAAAACAACCGGAATGGATTATAGACGTAACTATCGAATCTGAGGGATATTTTTTACGCAATCAAATTGCGAAAGCTTTTGGAGTCAAAAGTGGCTTTTCTGTACCTGTAATTACACAAAATAAAGTTTTGATAGTGTTGGCTTTTTTTACGGCACAAACTCATTCTAAAGATACAAAAATTATAGAAATAGCAACAAGTCAAGCCGAAAGTTTAGGAAAGTTTCTATTACATTTATAATAGATATCTCCAACAATAAAAAATTAAATCAATTATCGTACAGAAATAATCAATTATTTCCCTCTATTCCCTATTCCCTCTTTTGTAAGTTTATAGACCAATATTCATTACTTAATTCACTTGGACATTTTAAAAGTGTCAACCTCTTTTATCAATTATCAATTATCCATGCTCTATAAAAATATCAGGTTTAGCTAATCCCAGAACCCTATCTTTCTGATAAAATCAACAAGCAAAGTAATAATACTTATTGAAGCCTACTCTAAATGAATTCAGGAATCGATCTACAAAGAACATTTATTCAAGCTCTCGTAGACTTGGGCCTATCTCCAGAAATAGCCAGAACCGTTTGGCTACCATTACCCATGTTATTAATGATTGCCGCTGCTACTGTTAGTGTTCTAGTAACAGTGTGGCTAGAGCGAAAAATCTCCGCAGCAGCTCAACAAAGAATTGGCCCAGAATTCATTGGTCC
>NZ_JAAHGU010000197.1:0-10811 GCF_010692685.1 Okeania sp. SIO2F5
GTTTAGTTCTTTTTTTTTTGGGCAGCAGTGGTTCAATTAAAGCCCACTCGCTGTCTGTCAAGCTACTTGAGTATGGCATTTTCTATCCATTATACTCTCTCACAAAGATCCGTTTAGGGGTTCTATAGCGCTACCCATTAAGGTGTTTGACATGAATAGAAGCTGAAACCCTTTTATATTCGCCTGTTGACTATTGCCTCACAGGAGTGCGCATTCCCTCTCTTGGTCAGCATTCCCTCTCTTGGTCAGCATTCTGCAAGTGAGCTGGCGTCGTCGCGGGGTCTGACCGCTTGCGTCTCATGCCGACGCGGGGTCGCACCGCTGTTGCCTGTTGCCTTGCGCGTAGCGCTATAATTTTAACATTAGACTTGTCGCTTTATAACTTAAAAAAAATCCCAAAAACCTTATTCTGTAAGGATTGTAGCTATTGAATATCAATAATGCTTGGAATTATTGCTCTGTCTAGGTTAGAGTAATTTTTTTCCCTTATTTAGCGACAACTCTATTAAAGAAAGCTTCCTGGAATTGACTTCCGTGCATATTGCATCAATATCCTACCTACTAACGCACCGACCAGATTTTAATAGTTTTGTCATCGCTACCACTAACAATAGTTTGCCCGTCGGAGCTGATGGCAATAGAAGTCACGACCCACGTATGACCAGTGAGAGTATTTTTGAGACTACCCGTTGCTAAATCCCAAATTTTGATAGTTTTGTCCTCGCTACCACTAACAATAGTCTGACCGTCGGGACTAATAGCTACAGACCAAACTTCGTTGCTATGACCAGTGAGAGTATTTTTGAGATTGCTGATTAATATGATGTCGTTTTCAACTTTAGAAAAAAATCTTAAATCCCAGACTTGAATAGTCTCGTCCGCACTACCACTGACAACATTCTGTCCGTCGGAGCTAATAGCAACAGAAAGAACCCGATCGCTATGACTACGGAGATCATTTATAAGACTACCCGTTACCAAATTCCAGATTTTGATAGTCCCGTCCGCACTACCACTGACAATAATCTGTTTCTCCGAGCTGATAGCTACAGAATAAACTGCTTTGCTATGACCAGTGAGAGTAGCTTTCAGACTTTCTGTAGCTAAATCCCAAATTTTGGTAGTGCCATCAGCGCTACCACTAATAACAGTTTGTCCGTCGCGACTGATGGCAATAGAATAAACCGCTTTGCTATGACCAGTGAGAGTAGCTTTCAGACTTTCTGTAGCCAAATCCCAAATTTTGATAGTGCCATCAGCACCACCACTAATAACAGTCTGTCCATCGGGGGTAATAGCGACTGCAAAAATCTTGTCACTCTGAGCAGCAAGAGTCCCTTGGAGACTACCATTTATCCAATCCCAAACTTTTATAGTTTTGTCCCAGCTACCACTAACAACAGTCCGTCCGTCAGGACTAACGGCAACAGTACGAATCCAGTCGTTATGATCGCTGAGGGTGCGAACTTCAGAAATATTAGTGGCGTAGGAGATGAGGTTGGGAGTTGAAGTTTTAACTGATGCTCCCTCATTTTGACTATTTCTAGTAGGTGAGGATGAGAATATTTCCTGTTCTCTAGAAATATTATTAATAATAATAGAAGCAATAATAATACTGAAAGCAATACCAATACCTACACCTATTTTGACTAAAGTTTGAGCAGAAGTTGATGAGGAGGAAGTGGGAGGAAAAGTAGTTTTTGGCTGACTATTATGCTGATTACTATTTATTAAAACTGTATGTTGCTTTGATATTTATTGTTGTGATTGGTAATTGACATTATTATTAATATTAGATAATTCAATTATGACTTCATCAATACTTTGATAACGATTTTTCCAGTAATCTGACACCATTTTATCTAGAATCAAGACTAATTTATCGCTAATATTAACTGTGTTTTTCCAGACAATTTCACCTGTTGACTGGTCTTTAACTAATCGATTTGCTTGTATTCCAGTTAATGCTTCAATACCAATCATTCCCACAGCATAAATATCACTACAAAATCTAGGCTGACCCGCTGCTTGTTCGCTAGGCATATATCCAGGAGTTCCCACTGCGATTGTCATAGTTGTATGACCCCCAGTTGTAATTGCTAACCCTTTAATTTCTTTCACTGCCCCAAAATCGATTAATACAATTTTTCTATCAGATTTTCTCCGCATAATATTTTGCAGTTTTAAGTCACGATGAATTACATTTTGCTGATGTACATACTTTAAAACTTCCAAGATTTCAGTTAAGAGTTGAATAGTCTGATTTTCACTAAAACTTTTCCCTGAATAAATTTCCTTTGTTAAATCATTTCCTTCTATGAACTCTTGAACTAAATAAAATTGCCCACCCTCTTCAAAGTAGGCAAATAATCTGGGAATTTGATTGTGTTCCCCGAGACGTTGTAATATTATTGCTTCTTTTTCAAATAAAGTTTTAGCAACTTGAAAAACTTCTGGTCGTGGGTCATATGGGGCTAGTTTTTTTACCACACATTGAGGATGATTGGGAAGGTCTAAATCTAGTGCTAAATAGGTAGTCCCGAAACCACCTTTACCTAACTCTGATATAATTTTATAGCGATATCTAAGTATTTTGTTAATCATTATTTTTTTTGATAAATTTATAGCTTGTTTTAGGAGTCAGGAATTATAAAATAGTTAGAGTAGTTTAATCTTTTAAATATTTTCAAGCCGATTTATTAATCAAAGTAATCTTTTAGCTATAATATTTATTTTAGGGGTCAATTTAATCTTTGAACTTTTTTTTACTAGGCAATATAGCTACGCTAGGCTGCACCGATATAATCTTGGGCATTTAATTTTATAGTTAGTAATTGGGATTGACTCATAATTGCTTTTTCGATTCTGGCTATAAGTTGGGGAACTAATTTGCGTTTTTCTGACTAAGTGGTATCTATATTTTGAGAAGTTAGCAATTTTGGTTTTTCATCTTGCAAAAGTTATTTTAAAATTACAATAACTTGTTGACTTAAATTGCGATTATTTTTATTAGCTAATTTTTGAATTTTTGCCATTAATTCATCAGGTAAGTCATTAATTGTGAGATTTGCCATAATTATTTCTTGATTTTTTTTGAATTGGATTTATATTTTAATATTTTAACCAATTTGTAGGTTGGGTTGAGGAACGTAGCTTGCTTCTCCGCAGGAGTAACCCAACAAATACTTACAGCAAATTTCAGGTTTATGAAGTACAGTAGGAGTATATTTTCAAACAGTTTTTGAACTGTTGAATTAAGGTTTGATTATTGTTGGTCTGAAGTACTGGAATTACTGTGCTACATTTATATGGAATAGGCTGCATAATTGTTCGGTTGCGCTATCGCTTAACCCAACCTACTGTAACTAACCCCTCGCAATGACAATTAAGTAAATATTGTGATGGCAAGTGGAACGGAGTGGGGTTCAATCATGGATAATTGATAATTGATAATTGATAATTACCTTTCCCTAAAAGGAAGAGGATTGAATAAAAGGAAAATTTTTTCTCTCTTGGTCGATTGGATATGGCGAGGAGACCCGTTCTTACAGACCCGCTCCGAAGATCGCCATCCCTCAACCGCTTGTTTCTCCTTGCTCATGAGAGGCTTTAAACCTTTATTTTTCGGTGAAAATTCTCAGTGCTAGCTATGGAAATGTTCAAATAAAGAAAACTCCCTACAAATTACTTGCTAAAACTTTTTTCTGTTGATGAATCAAAGGCTTATATTTTATCATGCTCATCAAGCTTCTTTGAGACAGTACAAATAAGATCATGAGACTGCGACAAACTAAACTGTAAAAGGTATTTAAATAGAAATACAAGATAACAAATAAACACAGATTTTATAATCAAATCAATAAACCTATATTGCTCCCAGTAAAAGTAAAAGTAAAAGCAAAATAAAAGAAGGCTGCCTAAAGCAAGTATTAGCAAATATTCTACTTTTTTTAAACTAATAGGAGCCAATACCGGGAGATGTCCCCTAGGAGCATTTCTTTCAAAGATTATATTATGGTAGAATAACCATCCACCAAAAAATCCCCAATTTCGCTTCAGTTTCCATCCAATTTTCTCTCCAAATCGTTGATAAATTTCTTTTCTATATCGTTGATAAATTTCTTTTCTATCTTTTAAAAGTAGATTTCCGGTATCCAAGTAAATTTGCTTTTGAATCCTAAACCCAAAGTGCCCATTACTGTATTTTTCCCAGAGTTTGTTAATAGTTTGCAAGTCGGTACAAGGAATTTTCTTGATACTTTTGGAATTTAATCTCGACATAAATAGTGGCTTAACTAGCCATCTTGCTTTGACAGCTTTTTGCATAACTATATTTGTTTCCCGATTTGCCTCTTTCCACTTTCCTGCCGCTAATAAGTCACGCAACTTACGATAGTCAACCCCACTATCTGAAACCAGACGCATATCATTAGAGAGTGCAGGTTGTAGAGAATTCCCAACATTAAGAACAGTAGAACCTGCAACAGTTGCGAAATAATCGTTAACTAGTTTCCTAGAAAAGAAAGTACGTTGATATGTAGTAGCATTAGCAGAATAACTACCAACTCTGAGTTCAGCCATCACCTGATCAATACTGTGATAACGATGTCTCCAATCATACAACATCATTTTACTAAGAACCCGACCTAAATTATCACTTACATTAACTCGATCTTTCCAGATAATTTTACCAGTTGAGATATCTTTAGGAAGTAGATTTACATTAACTCCAGTTAATGCTTCAATAGCCATGATTCCCACAGCATAAATATCACTACAAAACTTAGGTCGACCTGCTGCTTGTTCGCTAGGCATATATCCAGGAGTTCCTACTGCTATTGTTACAGTTGTTTTACCTCCTCTCATCACAGTTAATCCTTTAATTTCTTTCACCGACCCAAAATCTATTAAGACAATTTTCCCGTCAGATTTTCTCCGCATAATATTCTCAGGTTTCAAGTCACGATGAATTACATTTTGCTTATGCACATATTTTAAAACTGACAAAATTTCAGTTAATAATTGAACAGTCTCATCTTCTCTCAATCTACTCCTTAAAAATTTATTCCAAGAATAAATCTCTTTTGTTAAGTCATATCCCTCAATAAATTCTTGAACCAAATAAAATTGCCCATCTTCTTCAAAGTAGGCAAATAACTGAGGAATTTGCTCGTGTTTTCCCAGACGATGTAATATTTTTGCTTCCTTATCAAATAAATTTTTAGCAATTTGAAAAACTTGTGGACGCGGGTCTAAAGGAGTTAGTTGTTTAACCACACATTGAGGACAATTAGGAAGGTCTAAATCAACTGCTAAATAAGTAGTTCCAAAACCACCCTTTCCTAACTCAGAGATAATTTGATAACGACGCCTAAGTATTTTGTTAATCATTATTTTTTTTATTTTTTTTGATAAATTTATAGCTTTTTTTTAGGAGTTAGGAATTAGAAAATAGTTAGAGTAGTTTAATCTTTTAAATATTTTAAAGCTGACAACAAATGCATACAATAGGGTATATAATTGTTGGGTTGTGCGATCGCTTAACCCAACCTACTGGACCGACACACCTAAAATGTTGCTTCGTTAACGCTTAAGAGGTACAAAGTCATACCCATCGCCAATCTTCACAACTTCCACTAATTGAATATCACCATCATAGTCACCAGAGTCTAAAAATTTCACTGCTCTCAATGCTCCAGGTGTAGAAAAGTTTGATGATAACTCCTCCCGAACACCTTCACGAGTTGGTTGAGTTTGTTTTTCAATTGCCTTTCCCAGAGCTTGAACTGCATCATACGCAGTAATTGTTCGCCAATTCACACTTGAAGTTCCCCAAAGTTTTCGAGAGCGTTCTGGAAAATCTGAACCTGCTTCATTTACTTCAATATCCCATGCTATAGCTACAATCATTTTGACAGCACTATCTCGACCTTTCTCAAGAGTCTTTGCAGAGTAAACCTCATCCCCACCTAATACTGGTAAATTCCCTTGATTAACCTGAAGTATTTCCAGAGCTTGATCTAAATAACCTGAGCTAGGAGCTAGCATTATAACCTGTGCTGAATCTTTTGCCCTATTGAGAACTTTAGTTGCTTTATCACGCCAATCTTCAGGATTTTTTGACCATGTAGATAGATCGCAATCTGGGTCTTCTCTCAGAATAATATTCCTTCTCCCTATCTCAGAGATAAATTCTTGACTTAGCGATTTGCTGTACTTGCTATCTGAGTTATAAAATACCACTGCTTTTACTGAGTTTAACTGATCCTGAGCATATTTTGCTAAAGCTTTTGCAGCTGCTTGATCGTTAGGTACGGTGCGAAAAAAATAAGGACTGTAATTTGTTAGCTCAACAGAGGTACTAAGAGATATCGATACAAGCTGGTTATCCTTGTAAATATTGGCTGTTGCTAGGGAAGTGTCACTTGAGTAGTGACCAACTACTCCTAGAATTTCCTTTCTCTTGCCTAACTCTGTAGCAACTTCTTCGGCAATTTTTGTACCATTATTAAAGTCATTATCATCATCATCAGCAATTGCTATTTTCAACATTCCTTCAGCACCCGATCTAGAAAAATTCCAATCATACTGAGCATGAGCAATTCCACGCAAAACTTCCAGAGAAGCATTCAAATTACTACTAATTGGCATAGATACAGCAATAACGTGGTAAGGTTTTTTACTTTTTTCAACTTCTAGGTTATTCAGAAAAATTCGTGCTTCTGGATCATTGGGTGTTGATTCCAAGTAATTAGTTAAGGTTCTAAATGCACGATCATAATTCTTATTGGCAATTGAATTAATTCCTCTTTCTCTTTCAGGTCTAACTTCCTCTGGATTTGCTAAGGATTTCTCTCCAAATGTAATACGCTCTGAAATAGCGTCACCATTAATAGGAGAATTTTCAGCACAAGAAATGACAATAAAGACTATGAAACTAAGGAATATCAGCTTTAGCAGTTTAACTCGTAATATACTGTTCATAAATAAAAAAAACAAAAATTTAGCAAAACTCAACTAATATTAGTTCTTGGGAGGATTAAACTTATGCACATTCAAATCTCTTTAGATCATAATTCACACTGGGAAGCTCGAATTAGAATTAAGTCAAAATTTTCATCGTCGGTACTGAGATGTCCTTTTGGAGCATCCATTGTAAACTTAAGGTCTTTATCCAAGAGGTAGCCATTGTCATCCTTATCTGTTCCTGTTTTCCATCCTACGGCCATCGCGAACCGTCGCCAAGCCTGAACATCATCTCGAAAAACTTTCAGGTTGTCCCCATTTTCTTGAATTACCTGAAGCTGGGCAGTGTAGCCAAATCTGCCATTCGATCTTTGTGTCCAAATTTGATTAATTCGCTGCAAATCTGGGCAAGAAAATTGCTTTGCCTCTTCTTCAGATATATAAGAATAATCCCCATCTCGATCGCCAATTTGGTTAATTAATTGCCAATTCTGTCGATCTGCGTGACGCCATTGTCCTGCTTCTGTCAAAGCATCCAAACGGTTGTACATTGCCTCCACATCTTTCCCTTCTCCTGCTTCTATGACTCCTTTTGACAAGATAGAAGGAAGAATAACAGAAGCAACACCACCCAAAGCAACAATACCCAAAGCAGCAATACCAAAAGCAACTCCCAAACGTTTTTTAGAAAGTCTGGGTTTAACAATATTCTTTAATTCGCCTATCACTTCATCAACAGTTTGATAACGATTTCTCCAATCATACAACACCATTTTATCCAGAACTAAACCCAAGTTATTACTCACATTAACTTGCTTTTTCCAAATAATTTCACCAGTAGATGGGTTTTCAGAAAACTGATTTGCCCGCATTCCAGTTAATGCTTCAATACCTATCATTCCCACAGCATAAATATCGCTACAAAATTTAGGTTTACCTGCTGCTTGTTCACTAGGCATATATCCATGAGTTCCCACTGCTATTGTTGTAGTTGTATGACCTGAACTTGTAACTGTTAATCCTTTAATTTCTTTAACTGCCCCAAAATCTATTAAGACAATTTTGCCATCAGATTTTCTCCGCATAATATTCTGAAGCTTTAAGTCACGATGAATTACATTTTGCTGATGTACATATTTTAAAACCTCTAATATTTCAGTTAATAATTTAGCGGCCTCATTTTCTGTAAATATTTTTTGAGAATCAATCTCTTTTGCTAAGTCATTTCCTTCAATAAATTCTTGTACTAAATAAAATTTTCCTTCCTCTTCAAAGTAGTCAAAAAATGTAGGTATTTGATTATGTTTTCCCAAATTTTGTAAAGCTTTTGCTTCTTTTTCAAATAATTTTTTAGCCACTTGAAAAACTTTCTGTCTGGGGTCTGATGGAGCTAGTTGTTTAACAACACATTGAGAATGATTAGGAGAGTATAAATCAATTGCTAGGTAAGTAGTTCCAAAGCTACCTTTTCCTAACTCAGAAATAACTTGATAACGATGCCTAAGTATTCTGTTAGTCATTATTTTTTTTGAGAAATTTATAGCTTGTTTTAAGTAGAGCAAACTAAAAAAAAGACGTTGCATTTTTAATCAAAAAAAACCCTAAAGGCAATCAATATAAACTTTTGAGCTAATTTACAATTTGATACATAGTGCCCAAAATTTACCATGTTCTACTTAGAAGTCAGGAATTATAAAATAGTTAGATTAGTTTAATCTTTTAAATATTTCCCAGCCGATTTATTAATCAAATCTAAAGGAGAGGCTTTAAACCTTAATTATTCGGTAAAGTCCAGCCCCATCCTAGAGATGAGAACCTCAGACCTATTGGCATCTGTGGGCGAAAGAAATGGAAGGGTGAAAGTGGCTACCACGGACGCTCCTGATCCCAGACCACAATGTTGAGGCTGAAAGTGATGTTTGGAGGCAAGTTGCAACGACGAAAATTTGATAGTCAGCCAGTGGAATTATTCATACAATGTGCTATGGTCAACAGTATGATTCAAAGTTGTCAGCCGGAAAGTGACAAAGTACTATTCTCATTTATTCTTCTACAGGGGTGATTTTGCGATTCTGGGACGGATCGCGGAGCGAATCGCAACTTTCATGCAACAAAGCCACTATTTGTAGCAAACATTGATCAAATTGGTATTAACTCTTAAGTTAAGAAGGCACAAAAAAATTTAGGTTAACCAAAAGTAAGCAAATATCACAAAATTTACGACTGGCAGGAATAACACTAGATTTATCCCACCTACTTTTTTATCATTTTCTTTGTGGGTTTAATACCCCACCGTCAACTGGAGTGTTCACGCATTACTTGGGGGAGCGAATCCCCATGTAATTTTCCTCCTGTCTCCTGTCTCCTGTCTCCTGTCTCCTGTCTCCTGTCTCCTTAAATTTACGACTGGCAGGAATAACACTAGATTTATCCCACCTACTTTTTTATCATTTTCTTTGTGGGTTTAATACCCCACCGTCAACTGGAGTGTTCACGCATTACTTGGGGGAGCGAATCCCCATGTAATTTTCCTCCTGTCTCCTGTCTCCTGTCTCCTGTCTCCTGTCTCCTTCTTCAAGGCCTAAAATCAAATTAACTAAACCTACTCAAAAAATAGAAATAATGAAAGGAATCTGGCTAGAAAATCAACAACTCCAACTCCGCAGCGACCTCCCTACACCCGAACCCCCAGCAGGAGAAGCACTTGTCCGCGTCTTGCGTGCCGGTATCTGCAATACAGACCTAGAACTTCTCAGAGGTTACTACCCTTACAAAGGAATCTTAGGCCATGAATTTGTTGGTGTGGTCGAACAAGGACCCGAAAATTTACTCAATCGACGAGTGGTAGGAGAAATTAATGCTGCTTGTGGTTATTGTCGCTTTTGCTTAAGCAACCAACCTACCCACTGTGAAAATCGGACAGTCTTGGGAATAGTTAACCGCAATGGAGCTTTTGCCGAATATCTCACCTTGCCAGTAAAAAATCTCCATCCGGTACCTGAAAATGTCTCAACCGATGAAGCTACATTTACCGAACCAGTAGCAGCAGCACTAGAAATTCAGCAACAGATACAAATTTGCCCAGTAGATAAAGTTTTAGTAGTGGGGGATGGTAAACTCGGACAATTGGTGGCACAAACTTTAGCTTTGACTGATTGTCAGTTATTGGTTATTGGTCGTCATCGGGAAAAACTGGCAAATTTAGAGGAGCGGGGAATTAAAACTGGGTTTGCTGATGCGGTTACTACAGGAGCTTTTGATGTGGCAGTGGAATGTACTGGCAACCCAGAAGGATTTGCGATCGCTCGTCGTGCTCTTCGACCTTGTGGTATTTTGGTCCTCAAAAGTACTTATGCTGGGAATCTGAGTTTGGATATTTCATCGTTGGTGGTGGATGAAATTACTTTAGTTGGTTCTCGTTGCGGACCTTTTAAACCAGCATTGGAACTACTATCACAACAGAAGGTTAATGTCAAGCCATTAATCCAAGCTCATTATCCTCTAGAAGCAGGAATTGATGCTTTTGCTCATGCTCAGAAGAAGGGAATATTAAAAGTATTAGTGGATATTGGGCAGGAATAGGCTGTTGATTTTTTTTGAAATTAAGTTTATACACCTCAAATCAAAAAGCAGCAAGCATCAAAACTATTTCTAACTATTGCCTAATATCAGTTTCAAAAAAGAATGCTATAAAAACTGCATCTCGATTAGATATGCTTAAAAATAGCAGTTATAATTGATTTGAGATAGTTATCTCTATCGTTTTTCCCTTTCTTTCAATATTTACCCCTTCTTGCTTCTTACTTCTTACTTCTTACTTCTTCAATAGGAATTAATCCGGTCGT